>CAZECR010000024.1:0-17477 GCA_964510495.1 uncultured Gammaproteobacteria bacterium | reverse complement strand
CCGGAATTTGTACGCGAAGGCGGTGCGATGTTGGTGCCGATCACGATATTTTGAGAACCGGTCGTAATGTCGTTATCATATGACGCCGACGAGGTAGCTGCACCAATGATGATATTGCTTGGACCAGTGGCATTATATCCCGCGCTCGCACCAATATAGGTGCTATAGTCCGAGCCATTCGTCACGCTGCGCCCGGCATAGGAACCCAGCGCGGAAACACTGCTGTAGCTGCTACCCAAACCTCCTTGACCAAGTGCAGCATACCCGACGCTTGTATTATCATTTCCCGTTACATTAAAAACTCCAGCATTCAGGCCAAGACCAGTATTGTACTGTCCAGTTGTGTTGTACCCAAGCGCTAATTGACCGACTGCGGTATTACCAGTAGCGGTTGTATTATTGAGAAGCGCGCTTTCGCCAAAAGCAGCGTTGTTGGAACCGGTTGTGTTGGCCGCAAGAGCGCCGGAGCCAAAGGCACTGTTGCTGCCGCCTGTGTCATCAACAACGGTCGAATTTGCTTTGAGCGCCTGATAACCAAAGGCACTATTAGAAAAGCCTTCGGGAGGATTAGCCAGGAGCGCCTCGTAACCGACTGCGGTTGCATGGTTGGTGCTCGATACTTGCAGAATCAAATTGCCGTCAATTTTGTATCCGCCCGAGGTTCCGTTCGTATCTACTGCTCCTGTGGTCATAAGCGTTCCGCTCGTACTAATATTTCCCGTAGCCGTCAGCACTCCGCCGGTAGTGATGTTGTTGCCAATGGTGGTCGCGGCCATAGCAGTACCGCCAAACGCCAAGGCTATACCTAAAATAAAAAACGTGAATGGTTGTAAAATTTTATTCATATGACGAGTATAAAATATAGAGGTAGTATACCAGAAAAAACTATTATATTGAAGACTGAAATTCCACATACACTACTCAAACTTTACATCCCATTCACCACTTTCCTCGTTGCCTCACCAAACACTCCAGTCCCCTTCGTCAATCCATAGGGCTTCAAAATCACGGTCACATTCGCCTCTTGGAACTTAATCAGTGCCCGAGCAGTTGCCGGCCCAAAGCTCATACTTTCATTACCTTTTGATCCTGGGCCACTCGCTGCCACAATATACCCGCGACTATTCAAGAATTTTTGTAATTCGCGCACATCCGCACCCGTGTCCCCTGCTTTCAAAGTACGCGTAAATGTAGCAACTTTTGTTGTAGCAGCTGGCGCGGTAACAATAGCGCATTCGGCATCGTGCACTTGTTTTATTTTTTTTAAACTTTGCGCGGCGATATTCCCCGTACCTTTTTTAAGTTCAAATGGTTTCAAAATTTCAGTTGTATATTTTTCTTGCCACTGTATAACCGCGTTTTGCACAACTTTGGAATACACACCATCAACCGCAAGCTTCGCGCCTTCATGGGTATTCAAATAGTGCTGCAAGAGTTTCACGTCCGCCGAATTGTTCTTCGCCCCATAACTTAATGGATTTTTTAAGTACGCGGTAACACCGCACGTGAGTGAAGGCGGCACCACGACAGTTGGAATCTGGGTTGTAACGGCCGTTGAAGCATTACTCTTACTAGCATACTGACATTGCTCAGGGAAACTGAGGAGTGTTGCGCTGGGATTATAATTCACCGCAGTCGGGTCAGTACAACCATAAACCGTGCCGCCACCTCCCGATGAACTGCCACCACCACTACGCGACGAAGCGGAACCAAAAATACCGAAAATTGAAAAACTATCCGTAGTACAGGTTAGGGTGTTGGCGTTTGTATCAATCGTGCAGCCGGTGAGCGCTGACCATGTATCGTCGTGGTAATGATAGATGGTAAGCGAGTTTTCATCGAGCCCAACAACATCGCTGTCTGCGTAGTGATACGCGATCGTAATCGGATGATCGAAGGCGCTCAAAACATTTTGTGAATCAGTCAGGGCTTTGAGATCAAAAACAACCACACCACCACTAGTCAGGGTATTTGTAGGCTTACCAATACTTGCAATAATCGTTGCTGCATCAAGTGCTTTAATTTGTAAAATTGCTTGGGTCGCGACGGTAGTAAAGTCTGCAGGCAGCGTAACGGTGACACTGTTGCCGCTGTCAGTTAAGGTACTACTCCCACCAGTGTCCGCCTCAATCACGGACGAACTACCACTTCGCGGAGTAGCGCCGCCGGTACAGCCGGTGGTGATAAATGCAGCATCCGTCGAGGTAGTCGTATTACCAGCGTCATCACTCGAAACAGCTATATAATGATACTGCGAACAAGACACCAGCCCACTTAAGGCCATACTATGATCCACTTCACCCACTATCCGCTCGGTTGAAGACGCATATGATGTATCAAGTGAATAGAACACTTGCTCCGTCGAGAGTTCATTGGTCGTCCACAAAATTGCGGCTGCAGCGGTATCAAGACCGGTTGCACGGAGCGACGAAATAACGGGGCCTTCCGTGTCTTCACAGGCAAGCGTCATGAAACTTTTTGCTTCGCCATAGCTTATACCATTTTCATTTTGTGCAGTGGCCCGGTAATAATAAGTCGTATTACACAGAAGCGTATCGTCTGGAAGGGTCGCGCTATATTCCCCGGCTGCAGGAAATGTCATGGCTGTTGTGACCGAACCATAGTCGGTCGTCGTGCCATATTCAAAACTTTCGCTAAGGAGTGTTGTTCCTGACGGACGCGTAACGTTACCATTTAAGGTGGCGGACGTACTACCGATGGCGGACGCGTCGTTGGTCACGACACCGGGCGGTTCATCGGAATGAAACTCGCTGGTGGTGAGCGTAACTTGGGCGGTAGGTAAGCTATAGAGCGGCTGATCCTCGGGTCCATCTTGAAAAGCCCGTACCCGAAAAGTATACTCTGTATCCATAGCGAGCGTATCTGCCGCAACAGTATATGAAAAAAGAACAGCAGTCACATTCGCAGTCGTCACCGCTTCTTCATCATTCCAATCATCATCGGCCAGTTTGTATTCAATCCGATACCCGGTAATTGTTCCTTCACTCGTCGAAGATGGCGCATCCCAAGTAATCGTCGTTGCCACATTAAAATCACCAGTTACAACCACATTTTCCGGTGTATGCGGGGGAGCTACAAAACTGCGAAGCGCCGGGTAACCGCTCGTTACCTGCCATACCCCATCAAAATCCCACAAAGCAACATCGTCAACCTTGAACGGCGCTACCATATTATTATTTTTAAACCAGTCTGGCATGGCGTTCAACCGGTTTACCGGTGTGCAATTTTCTTCATCCACTTCACCATCTCCACCGCACGAAAAAGTATCGGCATTGATACCGCTGTCAAAACTCACATTATCATAATTCGCGTCGTTTGCTTGAGCACCAACCACCCCTCCACTATATGAAGCGCTGCCACTCAAACGTGCTGCCGAAAAACTATTCTCGAGGAGCATCGGCGCACCATAACCAGCCAAGCCCCCAACTGCACTATCTGGAAAAATACTTTCATCATCCATGAGCATACTGGACGAGACCGTCCCTACTGCATAGACATTACGCATAACCCCGAACCCGAACGCCCCGCTAATTCCCCCGGCAATAGTACCTGCACTAATCGTACTTGAGGAAAAAATATTATCAATATTTCCCCCATACGAGAGACCAACAATCCCGCCCGCGATAGTATTAACGCCCCGCCCTTCAATTACGTTATTCACACTGCTGCTAAAAGAAATATTGTTGGTGCCATACACACTATCCCAAGGTCCTTCGGTATTATACATAACGCCCACCAGCCCACCAACCGTCGACGAAGAAATAATCGTAGAATCCTCGACCGTAATACCCCGAAAGATCGGTTGCACCACGACACCGGCGAGCGCACCAGCGCCATAGGGTATACCCGGACCAAAACCACCAACCGCACTACTCGTGATTACAGCGTCAGACAAAGTTACATTTTGAACGACACCGACAAATATAACCCCAAACAAACCAGCAAATGGTTGCAGGTTTGACGCAGTAATCGTGAGGTGTGAGATGGTGTGGTGGTTGCCGTCCAAAAAACCCGAGAAAAAACCTCCATCACCAAACCCACCCAGCGGCCGAAACCCTTCGCCCTCATTCCACATTGCAGTCGCTGAACAATCAATATCATTTTGCAAAGAGTAATATGCGGACAGATTGCGGCTAATATTTTGAAGTTGGGTACAGTTGGTAATTATAAACGGAACATCTTCTGTCCCCTCGCCCAAAATTGTTCCATCTTCTTCCTCAATCACCGGTTGGCCGCTGGCGGCTCGCAGGGTCGGGAAGCTAAAGGGATGCACTGCCCACACCGAATCGAAATCCCACGTAGGAAAAGGATCGTTCTCAGTATTGTTAGAAAAATAATCCGGCACGTCCCCACTCTCGTTCACCGATGTACAGCCAGGGGTGGTTGTTTCATCCGCAGCACAAAAAGCGTGGCCGCTCCGCCCCGCATCAAAAAAATTATTATTCATGGCACTAGCACCCTCAGTTCGTGAACCCAAAAATGCGCCAACGCTGTAGTCTTCGCCATTCACCATTACACCCGTACTAAAATTATTTGTAATCAATCCGGCAGCATCGGCATACAAACCAATAAAGCCGCCCGATAAACTGCTCGCCCCTTCAACTCTGCCCGTCGCATAACTGCGTTCAATAGTGTTATTGACGCCAGTGTTATTGCCAACTTGACCTGCAAAACCACCGGCGTGCTTGCCGTTTATTTCTCGGACATTGCCTTTAGCATAACTGTCGCTAATACGGCTACTCCCAAACAGACCACCCACAAAACCACCAATATCATACCCCGCGCCCTCATTGCCGCCCCCAATTACTGCTCCCGTAGCATAACTTTCCTGCACAGCACAAGCTATGGGCTGGCTCACATTATTCGACGCACAACTCAGTTCACCAATAAATCCACCCACTTCGTTGTCGGGACTCGTAACACTCCCCGTTGCGTAGCTACGTTCAATAGAAAGCCCGCCGGTTGCACTAGGATCAAAAAGATACACAAATGGACCCATCCCTTCCGTGCTTCCCAAAAATCCACCAGTACCGTACCCACCAACCACGTTACCAGTGGCTACATCATCTACTAGATGTATCTGCATATGGTGCGGCGTGTCATTAAGTACTACTGCCCACCCCACGAACCCACCCACAAAATTTGCATTACTTACCAGCTCGACCGATGAGCTATTACCAGCAATAGTAGCGACTGCATTCGCAAGACCACTCATTTCAACACTACCTATAAAACCACCTACCGCGAATACGCCACCAGTTATGGAGCCGTGGCTCGTCGATGAGGTAATAGTAATTTCGGCTGGACCAACATAATCGATATCACCATCATGATTGAGCCCCACGCCACCGATAAAACCGCCGATATTCTGACCACTTCCAGCTACGATAGTTGATGAAGCAGCAGAATCGGTGATGCTGATACTCGATGTAGTCATGCCGGCATTAAGCACATTTGCTTGTCCAATCAGTCCGCCACCCTTGCTCAGTTGATCTTCGCTGGTATACAAAACATTTCCCTGACTAATCACTCGTGTCATCGTAAGTTCTGAATTGCTGTTCGAAACAATCACTAGACCAACCACACCACCAACCCGACTATACCCGATTACGGTTGTGCTCGCATATACATTATTCCACGTATGGCTTTGGCCGTCAGTAATAAATATTTCACCCGCAATACCGCCAACTTTCTCACCCATCGCGCTCGCCGTAATGATCGCTGTACTGGTTACGTTTTCAATATCGCTATTATACGAGCCACCTGCGAGAACACCGACCACTTCTTCGGCCTCAATTGATCCACCATCAAAAATAATATTCGCCACATATGCGCCGTCGAGGTAACGAAACAATCCTGCTGCCGGGTCCGGACTGTTAATCGTCAGGTTGCTGATCGCATGGCCAGCACCTTCAAAGACACCGGTAAACCCAGCATCACCCCAGTCGAGCGGTTGAAAATCTGTCCCGGTACAGTCAATATCGTTGTCGAGTTGATAGTAAGCATCGATAGCGTAAGCATCGACATTCTGAAGCTGCCCGCAAGAAGTTATTAGGTACGGCGACATTTCCGTTCCCGCCCCAGGCAGCGCGTCATCATTAAAAGCATAAAAGGTTACCTGCAATTGCGTTTCATCGATAGCCTGATAATACTGATACACAAATTCATGTGGGCCAGCTGCTAGAAAAACGCTCCCCTGATACAGCGTTCCGAAGCCTTGTGCCCGCCACGAATCATTATCAGCGCCATCTCGCATCGGCACGTTGACACCGTCCACAAATACCCGAAAACCATCGTCTGAGCTGCCCGCAAACCTATACCACCCCAGGCTCGTACTCACGGTTTTGGTAAATTTCGCATCCCAATTAGTAGTATTAATCCCGTCAAAGGGCGATCCATTGGACTCCCAAAGTATATTGACCGTGGTCGTGGTCGTCACGGCATCCGCCTCGCGCGTTGGAAAATCTTGATTAAGCGGATCTCCGTCCATATTCCAAAACTCAACCGCATACGAGCCCGTTGCTTCGACCCCAAAGGTGTACACATTCGTCGATCCGTCATGGTACGTTCCCGGTTCCCCCGGATCAATATCTGAATAAAAAATCGGACCATTACCAATAATTGGCCACTGTTGTGTTGGAAACGTGCTGCTCGACACGCGAAAAAACAGCGGCGTACCAGACACACACGCATCATCAGCCGGCGGATCAGTTTCGAGGTGCCCATTCTCATCTGTTTCCCCAACCATCATCCAGTCCATAGCGTCCGGGCAGCGTGCTTCTACGCTCACATGCGCAAGTCCTCCCCGTGCTTCATCACGCACATTCACAAATATTTTACCTGCTGCAGACGACCTTGCTTGAAGCACAAAAAATAATACTACTGCCAAAGTAAGTAATCCTGCACCAACAATTTTTGCGATACGTGAAGAGCGCTGTGAATACATGTTGTAAAACGTAGGTACTGGTATTATTTTTTAAGAATATTTTTTTGAGGTTTTATTGCCGGTGATTTACGTGCGGCACTGTTTGGCATTACGATAACACTTTTCGCCACAAAACGATTAGTTGAGGTACTCATCTCCCCTGTCACCATTACCGCATCACCCACCCCAACTGCTCTATTTTCGCTGCCCACAATTTGCATCTTTGTATCTGCATTCGTTGTTACCGCTACTTTACCCAACTTCTTAAGTTTGGCGGTCGTCGTCGTATTTAAAAAAGTACCATTCGTCGACAATGTAACGGTAAAACTATTTTCTTTGACCGAAGCAACCGTGCCCATAATCCGACCATTACTACTCAAACTATTCTTCTGATACCTCGCAAGATTCCCCTTGAGCGTTGAGGTCGCGCTATGGCCACGCACTTTCATCGCTCGCTCAGGCGCTGCGAGAGTAACCGATACTGATACGACTCCTAAAATAATTAAAAAAACAGCCAGGCCAAGCGCGCTCGCTGCTTTGTGACTAAGGTTTTTCATAGAGAAACAAAAATACTTAAAGACTGGCTAAGTATAGCATTTTTTAATTATATTTTATATAAAAAGGCAATAGTCGGATCAGGCTTTAGCGGCGCATGTTTTATTTTGCCTATAATGGCAAAAATCCTTCACCACCCTTGACGAAAGGGTGTTTTGGTGCTAGAACTGATACTTGCTCTTTTCCTTCCAGACCACACAAGTTCTGGGAATTTTGCCCCACCTCGGGGTAACGCACACAGAGGAGTTCACGATGAAAAGGACCATCCTTGCCATGCTCGCCACCGCCCTGCTGGCCGCCTGCCAGCCGGATGTCAGCGGGCCGCCCTCCCAGGAGGGACCGCCGACCCTGTCGCTCCCCGACTACACGCCGAACGGCACCATCACGGTGCTGGTCGACACCGACAGCCCCCTCGCCAACAACTACCTGATGGGGACGACGAACCAGAAGATCGCCACGTTCCAGTTCTGCGTCAGCGGCGCGACCGAGGACGCGAAGCTCCAGGCCCTCATCCCCGCGATCCTGTACGGCGACAACTACACGACGCTCCAGGTCTACCGCAACGCGCGCATCACCGACTACGACACCGGCGCGCAGTACGGGACCCAGGGCAACTTCGCCCCCACCGTCGGCGACACCGGCGATGGGATCCCGGAGTACGGCTTCGCCACCATCAAAGGAATCGACGGGTTCACCGTCGCGAACGGCACCTGCAAGTCGCTGAACCTCCTGGTCGACTTCGCCAACTTCGGTGGCGACATCAAGACCACTGGCCAGACGGCGACCCCCGTCTTCCTGCCCTCGTACAGCAACACCCCCGGCCAGGACCAGACCGTGACCGTGGTCACCGCGACGACTGGTCGCCCCATGAACGTGGTGATCAAGGACACCAAGACGTCCCCCACCGTGCCCGGCGCCTACGCCCACCAGGCCGTGGTCTACGCGGCCAAGCTCGTCGCCGACTGGACCTCCGATAGCCCCATCGGTGCAGCCGCGGGTGCAGCGAACAAGCTGATCGGCAAGGTCGCCATCAGCAACCTCGCCAACAACGGCAACTTCCCGGCCCGAGTCAGCAGCATCATCATCGGTCTCCGCTCACTGGTGCTGGCCGGCGACCTCCGGAAGTTCTCGCTCTACAACAGCAACGGCACCCTGCTCGTGTCGCAGACGTTCCAGCAGGGTGATCCGCTCACCGGAAACGTCAACTTCATCGACCAGTTCCTGGTCAGCATCCCCTCGGGATCGACCCGCATCCTCAGCTGGACCCTCGACACCGAGGACTTCACGCAGAGCACCTGGCTGACCAGCAACATCGTCAAGGACGGCATCGGCTGGACCGACGGCGTGCAGCCCACGGGCGCCATCAAGGCCATGGGCCAGTCGCTCCCCCTGCCGGCGCACCAGCTCGACTTCTAGCGAGCGAACCATCCTCGCCCTCTCCGCCCCGTACTGGCATCTGCCAGCGCGGGGCTCTTCTTTTTTAAAGCAAAAATCGTGTCGAATTGTTTTAAATTAGCTTGAATAAAACAAACGGTCTACGCTTGTAACAATTAAAAACCACCCTCTTACAAAGGCGGCTTTTAACGTGAACAAAAACTTGTCCTATCCTTTTAAGCATTTTCTAGAATATCGTGGACGGTTTTACTCCCGAGCTGCTCGGCCAGTCCAATCACGATACCCTCAGGCCCACGTAGGTAGCAAAGCCGGTAGATATCCGCATACTGCACAATTTCGCCAACCAATTGAGCACCCTTCTTCTCCAAACGCGCTACAACTTCGTTGATGTCGGTGACAGCAAACATAATACGGCCTATGCCTAGCGTATTCGATGCGGCATTTGCACGTCCGGCGCTCACTGCGGGTGGAGCATGAAACTTCGTGAGCTCAACTTTGCCGTGACCGTCCGGGGTTCGCATTACGGCAATATCACTTCGAACACCCTCAAGTCCGACAACACGGTCGACCCACGGCCCTTCTACCGTCGTTTCACCTTCAAGCTCCATACCAAGTTCGGCAAAAAACGCTTTGGCTTTTGCCAGATCTTCAACAACAATGAGAACGTTGTCCATTCGTAATAATTTACTTTTTGCAGTCATATATTTTTAGTATGTAATGATGCTTATTACTTGTCTACTTGTGGACGCTCAACAATGTATTGCAAAGTCAGATTCGCGGATTGTTTCCGATTGCGAACTGCTGAGCGAGACGTACGTACGAATACAATAAACACACTATAACCGATAGCAACGCCCAGGGTATTGAATACAACATCATTAATATCCGTGACCCGAAACGTAACGTGGGCCATATAACCCGTGAGTAGTTGCAGCAACTCGAGGATGATACTAAAAAGTACACCCACAACAACAACTTTCTTCAGGCGTAAGCTCGTAATGAATGGCAATCCAAAACCAAAAGGAACAAAGAGTAGAATATTCAACAACGAAGTTTTTACATCCTCTCGCGTGAGCGTGGTAAGCGGGACAAGATTCAGGCTTTCCCGTGCTGTTTGCCCGTTCACGATGAGGTTTGGTAAAAAATGTTTCAGTAAAAACAAGGATTGAAATTGGAAAATCGTGTAATCGAGTACTTTAAAAATGTAAATATAAAATATGGTGAAAAACACGAGGTACGTAAAATTTTTATTTTTCTTGAGCCGAAGATATAAGACCGTAACTAACCAAGCCAAACCAAAAATCAGCGCTGTCGACAAGTCGAGCATGAGTTTTACCTGTTTAAAATCCATACTGCATGTATATGAGCTTTTATCTACTATGACAGAAAACCCCAAAACCGTATAGGCGCTAAGGTCTTACTACGTCATATGTTCGCCACAGCGTCTTCGGGTTAAACACTCATAGTTTCAATCAGCGACATGCTTATTCCAAGAACGAAAACCTCTTTACCCAAGAAATTTTTTTCCACCATTTTCCGAGTCCATAATAATCCTCTGAACGAATAGTGGAAGTTGCAATCCCCAGCAAGAGGATTGTACAGATACTATGCTCATCAATAACCGGATTATTTTCCGAAGGCAAACGTGCTAACCATAGTATGAGCATCAAAAGCGCACCTAGTTTTCCTGAAATTTTAGTAGCAATACCAAGGACAAGCGTGACACCAATACCAACCAAGCCCAGCATAAAAAGCCAGTCGACGACTATACTTCCGGCAAGGGCATGAAAAAATGGTGCTAATATTCCATCTACTCCGTAGGTCAGAAATCCTTTAGTTGGTGAAATACCATTAATCCAAGCCTGTCCTGGGGGAGTAGCAAAATTAAGGCCAAACATTTTATCCAAGAACGCCCATAAAAAAATTATTCCCAGCGAAAATCGGGCAGCTGTCCAAAGGTAAACATCAGCAATATATGTCATATAAATAATAAATTATGTTTAGGCTAAGCGTAAGGTTACTTTTTCGGCGTGTTGTAAAAAAGTACGCGCCAGTACTTTCATTTCTTGTTCAGAAAAGGCATGAAAGTTTTTGAAAGATGGCTTAAGCGTGATGGCGCTTCGGAACGATTGCAAGAATATCTGCTTGGCGCGACCCATCAGGCGAGCCATGTCTTCAAGAATTGGTGGAGAATGAATTTCTTTAATGAGCGTGCAGCGGAATTCATAATCCAGGTGTCCTGCCTTAAGGAATTCAACGCTTTTTTTGATTGCTTCTGGGTTCACTGCCGGGCCTACTAGTGTGGGGTATTCGGCCAGGCTTGTTTTAACATCCATTGCGACATAATCAACAACACCGGAAGTAACTGCTTGTTCCAGCACTTCGGGGCGATTGCCGTTGGTATCAAGCTTCACCAAATAACCAAGCGATTTTATCGTATCCATGAACGGTATAAGATCCGGCATAATGGTGGGTTCGCCGCCGCTAATTACTACTCCATCCAAAAAACCGCGTCGTTCATTTAAAAAGTTAAATACGGCGGTTTCCGGAATAAAGCTGTTTTTGAGCTGGATAATTTTTTCCGGCAATACAAACTCGGGGTTATGGCAGTAGCCGCACCGAAAATTACAACCCGGGGTAAAAATAATACAAGCTGTTTTTTCGGGATAGTCAACGAGCGTGCATTGCTCAATTCCGGAAATAAGCATAAGATTTGTTTTTAAACACAGGAAGCATAGCGCGCGGTAAACTCGGAGTTTGCCGCTATGCATTCTTCAAAATGTTTGCGTGAATAATGCTCCGACTTTTTGCCAATGTTAAAGTGCGATACGGGGCGGTGGTAGCCCATAACCCGCGTCCATACTTCACAGCGTGTTCGCTCGGATTGTTGTTGGTTTTCCATAGTATTTTATTTAATAATAATTATTGAGCAGGTACTCTACTGGCATACTTTTCATAAAGGCGAGCGTCATGCCGTGCAGGCTCTGCAATACCGAGTGCAGCATCACACGTTGGGCACCAGTCCCATTCACCAGCGAGATAGCCGTGTTTGGGACAAATAGAAAATGTCGGTGTTATGGTAATGTACGGGAGTTTAAAGTTCGTTAAAATTTTTCGGACCAGGTTTCGGCACGCGGAACCGGTCGAAATACGTTCGCTCATATAACAGTGTAAAACTGTTCCGCCGGTATATTTGGTCTGAAGTTTATCCTGAAGTGTTAATGCTTCAAATACGTCGTCGGTGTAACCGACCGGGAGTTGGGATGAGTTGGTGTAATAGGGTGCATCTGCCGTACCCGCTTGAAGAATATCTGAAAAACGTTTTTGATCTTCTTTGGCAAAACGATATGTTGTGCCTTCGGCTGGAGTGGCTTCCAGGTTATAGAGATTTTTGGTTTCTGTTTGGAAGTCCTGCAGTTTAGCACGCATACTATCGAGGACTCGTGCAGCAAAATCCTGACCCCACGGTGTTGCAATATTTTCCTTGCCGTCAGTAAAATTCCGTATCGCTTCGTTAAGACCGTTGACACCGATCGTCGAAAAATGATTTTTCAAATAGCCCAGATAGCGCTTGGTGTAGGGGAAGAGTCCGGCGGCAATCCACTTTTGAATTTCTTTACGTTTTATTTCAAGCGAGGTTTTGGCCAGTTCCATGAGATACGTAAGACGGGAGAAAAATTGCTCTTCACTACCCCGTGCCAAATACCCGATACGCGCACTATTTATAGTTACCACACCGATTGAACCGGTCATTTCAGCTGATCCGAATAAACCACCACCACGTTTACGCAATTCTTTCATGTCGAGCTGCAGTCGGCAGCACATGGAGCGAACATCGCCGGGGTTCAAGCTGGAGTTAATAAAATTTTGAAAATAGGGTGTTCCGTATTTAGCGGTCATTTCAAAAAGTGGTACATTTTTCGGATCATCCCAGTCAAAATCTTTAGTGATATTGTACGTTGGGATTGGGAAGGTGAAGGTGCGGCCTTTATTATCGCCCTCTGTCATTACTTCAATAAAGGCCCGGTTAATAATGTTCATTTCTTTTTCGAGTTCACCGAAAGTATAGGCAAACGGTTTACCTCCAAGGATAAGCTGCTTAGGCTTTAAATCGTCCGGACAATTCCAATCGAGCGTGATATTGGTAAATGGCGTCTGCGTACCCCACCGTGACGGGATGTTGAGGTTAAAAACAAATGACTGCATGTTTTGGTAGACATATTCATATACTTTGCGATCAATATATTTTTCTTGTGCTTCAGGTGATGGGAACATAATACCTTCGCTTCGTATATCCTGTTCAAGCTCTAAAGCATATTTTTTTACAAACGGGGCGAGATACGTATCAAAACTCGAAAATGCTTGCGCACCAGCCCATTCGTTTTGTAGCGTTCCCAAAAAATTAACCATTTGGGCCACCGCTGACGATAAATGTTTTGGCGGACCTGACTCAATTTTATCCGGCACGCCATTAAAACCTTCTTCGAGGAGTACCCGCAAACTCCAGCCCGCACAGTAGCCGGAAAACATATCTAAGTCGTGTATATGCAGGTCTGCGTTTCGATGTGCATCGCCAATTTCGGCGGGGTAAATATGCGAAAGCCAATAATTTGCAGTTACCTTGCCGGCTGTATTTAAAATCATCCCGCCCAACGAGTACCCTTGGTTTGAATTAGCATTGACGCGCCAATCCAAGCGATTGAGATATTCGGCAATGGTTTTTTCTACTTCGACAACCACATTTCTTTCGCTGCGTGCCTCACCACGTTTGGCCCGGTACAAAATATATGCTTTCGCAGCAGCAGCCAGGTTTGCTTTTATCAATGTCTGTTCCACAATATCCTGCACCGCTTCTACCGAGGGAATAGTACACACAAAACGTTCTTCCAGCGTTGCTTGGGCGGCACCTGCCAAGGTAAGCGTTGGAATATCAGATACTTGCTTTGCTGCGAGCATGGCCTTTTGAATCGCAATTACAATTTTAGCAAGATCAAAATCAACAATTGCGCCATTTCTTTTTTGTATTTTGTACACGGGCATACGTGAGTAAATAAAAGAATAGTAATTTAAGCTTCTGTGCCAACTGCTTCTGAAATATTTTTAAAACCATCTTTGGTCATCAGGCGGATAAGTCCTTTATTGATGGCGCTTATTGCTGCCGGGCCGCCGTAGATAAAGCCTGTTACAAGCTGCACGGCGGTCGCACCGGCTTTAATTTTGTGATAGGCGTCCTCAGCTGTAAAAATTCCACCCACACCAATTATTTTGAGCTTGCCTTTGCTGAGCCGATACAGCGTACGGATTGTTCTCGTACTCATGGCTTGCAAGGGCTTACCGGAAATTCCACCGGGATGGTTAAGTTCTTCCGGAGTGCTTTCAAAAGCCATGTCTGATCGGTCTTTGATTAAATTTGTGGCGATAATACCGGTTATTTTTGCGTCGAGTGCGTATTCAACAATTTTAGCGAGGTCGGCGTCGCTGAGACGAGATCCTATTTTTATAAAAATATCTTTCCGAGATTCAATCATTTTTTGTCGCGTCGAAATAACTGTCAGTAATAGTTTTATAAATGACAGTTGAGAAAAGATACTTTCTCCCGCTACATTAGGACAACTAACATTGAGTGTAATGTAGTCAGCGCTGCTTTCCACGGCCAAAAAAGTTTTAAGATAATCTTCTGCCATGGCGGGCCCACTCAGTCCATTGGTCGGAGCGATGCTGATGCCATAGGGAATGCTATGTGGCTGTATTTCGTTATATCGCTCCAGAGTTCTTTGTGCCCCGTCATTGGCTAAACCATAATGGACAATTAAACCTCTATCCTTTGGCAATCTCCATAACCGCGGTTTAAGATTACCTTCTTGAGCTGAGTAGGTAATGGAACCAAACTCCACCCAGCCAAACCCAAGCATTGGGTACGCAAGCGGTGCAGTAATATTTTTATCAAACCCTGCTGCCAGCCCGACTGGATTTGCAAGTCGTAGATGCCCAATCGATATACGCAAACGATTATCATGCATCTGAAGCAAGCGTAAACAAATTTTTTTAAGAATAAAATTTTTACTTACTGCATCAAGCAGAATGAGTGCTGTTTCATGAATATTCTCTGGATCAGTATACTTAAAAAGCAATGGACGAATACAATTTTTGTAAAGCATAGTAAAAAATAAAAAACTCCCTTTTGGAGGAGCTTCAAGAGCTTCGAGTAATAAAAAAAGTGACTAGAGATTGTTATGGCGTAGAATGGTCTGCTGCGACAGTCTTACGGTTTGGGCAAGGAAACACAGCGCAGAGAAGTTCGTTAAAGGTACTGCTGGCTACAGTGTTCATAGAATGGCAATGTTTACAGCGAACTTCAACCACGCTTTCAACCAGGGCGCCTTTAAATAACAACTTTTTGCATTCTTGACACCGATATTCCTTAAGACAAACGGTTGCCATAGGGTAAGAAAACTAATTTACTACATATAGTAGATTAGAATAACCTAAGCCACTACTTATTGTATAATTTAGAGTATAGCAGATACCCGCGAAGACAACAATCGCACGGTGGATAATTTTTATTTTAGAAGATAAACGGTGAGTAAAAATAACCCGCTCCACCAGCCCAGGTCTGAAATAATAAGGCTGACAATAATTTTCTTTTGCCAACCGGCAGGTAGTAGTTCATCGGCTCGGCCATTCTTTTCGCGGGCAAGTAAAAAAGGACTAACACTGAATGAAAGAAAACAGCCGTTAAGAATAAGCATGACCGCCAGAAGAGCGTGAATTCCCGGGATGCCGTATAGTCCCTCGTGGCGGTACAAAATGCTGCCGCCAAGAATCGCCAAAAATATGCCGGCCCAAATCATTGGCTTGGTGACTTTGTGAGTGCGGGTGGTCGCTTCAGTCCAATAGCGTGATTTTCTTCCCAAAAAGCCATGAATATCGACAACCGTAACTGCCCCGAGTCCGATAACAAAACCCGCTAGAAAAATAAACAGGCCGAAAACATCGATGATATTAATTGAGTCTATAAATTGCATAATTAAGATATGAGGCAAAACTTACCCATAGTATATAAGGAATAAGTAGAGCGGCGGCGGGCTTGGAAATTTTGGCAAAAGTAACGATACAGGCAGCAATGGACAGCCACAAAAATGCAATTTCGGCTACTGCCAAACCCAGCGCGTGAGCATTGAAAAAAAGAAAAGACCAGACGAAGTTTAGGGTTAGCTGTATCCCAAAAAGTACCAAAGGAACTCCCACCCCTTTCTGAGTGTTTCGTCGTTCCCAAATAAGAAAAGCCGCTACTCCCATTAAAAAATAAAGTATTGTCCATACCGGTCCAAAGATCCATGAAGGGGGTTGCAAAGCGGGTTTTACAAGCGTTGCGTACCAAGTTGGTATCGAGGGGGTCGTAAAAACGGCGCCAATAATACCGACTAATTCACATATGCCAACAAAAACGCAAAGTACTACAATTTTTTTAAGTTTTTCGTTTTTAAAAAATGACATATCCATTTGTTAAAGAGAAACAGTGTTTTGCTCCTTACCTTCTGCAAAGGAAATAATATTTTCTACAGTCACGTCAATAATTCTTTGCAGCGCTTCGGTGCTGTTAAAGGCATTATGCGGGGTCACAATGGTGTTCGGGTGGTCAATAATAAGGTTATTAATAAGCGAGGTTTTAAATTTTGCGTCAGGGTTAGTGCTGCTCATTATTTTTTCAACATGTTGCAATAAATCTTCATCTTCGAGCACATCAAGCCCTGCCCCGGCAAGCGTACCATCGTTCAGACCTTCAAGAAGGGCTTCCGGGTCGACCAAACCACCTCGGGCAGTATTAACCAGCATACTCCCCCGCTTCATCAGTTTGATACTATCTTTGTTAATAAGATGCTCAGTTGTCGGGAGTAGTGGGACGTGAAGCGTCAGAATGTCTGATTGTTGCAACACCTTTTCAAGCGGCTGGTACGTATACCCCAGATCTTCCGCCTGTACGCTATTTGGTTTCGTGTCATACGCGACCACGTTCATTTCAAATCCTTTGGCAATACGAATAACATGAAAACCAATCTTACCCGTACCAATTACTCCAAGCGTTTTTCCCTTCAGATCAACTCCGCGAAGTCCCTGAAAATCAAAAATACCTTCTTTTACTCGTTTAACAGATTGGAATAATTTTCGAGTAAGGGCAAGTATAAGAGCAAAAGTGTGTTCAGCTACCGTATTTTCTCCGTACGACGGCACATTTGAAACAGAAATGTTCTTTTTTTTGCAAGCATCAAGGTCGATATGATCGAAGCCTGTACTCATAGTAAGTACGCACCGAAGACGTGGAAGTGCGGAAATAATTTTTTCGGTGATCTCAGAATTAATAAAAACCACTAAAACTTCAGTTTCTAGATCAAGAGTGTCGATTGAAATCGCTTCTTGGTGTAGGTTAATTTTTTCAACAGCTAATTTGCCCACAACATAATCGTGGAGTTCCGGCCAGAGTCCATAGAAAGAAATTCGTGGCAGTGATGGCATATCGGCAAAAATAAAAAATAGCTTCTATCTCAAGAATACCACTTTTCAACTATTTAGTCATTAGAAA
>CAZECR010000023.1:0-17909 GCA_964510495.1 uncultured Gammaproteobacteria bacterium | reverse complement strand
AAGTGTGCGCCTATCGGGTAAAGGCGCCTTTCTTCCCGGGGTTTTGGGAATCAGCTCCCATCCTCCAAGCTCTTCTTCTTGGGCTTCGGGCGCTGGAAAAGCAGGATGCCGACCTTCGATATACTTCTTAAAATAATCCCACTCCTCTGGCCTAAGGTAACCGGGCTTATACACCTCTTCTCTCGTTCGAAGATGCGATGAAGCGCCTCGGGCTGTAGGCACCGTTCCCCGCTGAATATGCAACATGTTTTTAGGGCCAAAAACACTCATCCTGATAGGCAAACCCTTCTTGGAAGGGGGTTCTTCAGGCGGGTTGGCGAACGCAACAACAGTACTCAAAAGAGTACAGAGGACCAAAAACAGGTTCAACACTGTTTCCTCCAACTCATTGTGGTAGTTTTTGGCTTGCGCTTCTTTCGCGCTTGCCACACAAAGAGTTGCCTAAAAAATCAGATTTGTCAAGGGTATTCTATTATTGTAAACGTCAACCTCTCCATTTAATTCCCTAAAATCAATACTATAATAAACTACCTCCCGTTTAAGGAGGTAGTTTATTATAGTATTGAGGTATTAACTCTTGGCTTTCTGAGCCAAGGTCTGCCAGGTGTCTTCTTTGGTTATAACGATATCCTTTGTAACCCCCATAACTTCGATCCGCGCAACGAGATCCTGATGAGCAGCTGCACGCTCGGCAACAAAGCGCATAAGCATATCGCTGAAACGCTCCCCCGGTATCCCTTCAACAACCGGGCGATTGTCTTCGTGTGAACGTCCGTTTTCAATACTCATACTCTATATTTTGTGCACCCGTTAGGAGTCGAACCTAAATTTTCGGCTTCGCAGGCCAATGTCCTATCCATTGAACGACGGGTGCAATCTACTTTCTGACTATGAAAGCCGCGTCAATATATCATATTTGGCGCGGCTTGTCAAAAGCCTTGCGTTAATGAATTTTGAGGATGCGAGCCCATTTGTCGCTGAGCGGTTCTTCTTCCTGGTCAAGATCTTCAGGGATATAACGAAGTAAATACTCTCGAATTGCCAACGGATCATTATCAAGGAGCGGCACCTGCAAGCGATGTTTGATGGAGTTATTGAGTGTAAAGTACAAATTTTTTACTTCGGCCGGATTATAGATCAACCAAAAATTAGTCAACTCACTATAGCGATAATACTTCACACCAAGAACAATCCCGGTTGAGGTAATGGCAAAGGGTATGTCGATCGGATCTTGGATGTCATGCAAATACATCACAATCGCGAACAAAATAATAATCAATGCGAACAAATAATTAGTCGTAAAAAGTGCGTAGGCAACCAAAAATACTCCAATACCACCCATTACCATATACCAACGACGGTCGCGAATATATTTTTCGTATTCCTTCACCTCCCAATTGAAAACAATTTCACCCAGCGGCACCTCTACTCGAGTGATATCTTTTGGCATACAAGATGCGTAAAACTAAAAACGAAAAGCGTGTAGTACCGTGAACAAAGGCTTCAATTCACAGTAACTTTAAGCTCAGTATACCATAGTAAAAAATGTCCATCAAGGAATATTGAAGGAACTCGTACTTCATGCTATAGTAAGCTGCATGTTACAGACACCTCTTTCAGAAGAACCAAGCATTAATCTTTTAGATCCACGCTCGACGCTGCCACCTCCGGCACCGCCCCAAAAGCGTGCCAACCGCATCTACATTGCTGTAGTTATTTTTTTGATTGTTTGTATTGTAGGACTTGCTGGCTATTGGTATTACAGTGAAGCGGCCTGGGCACGGAACCCTGCTCACGGTTCCAAAACATTACAAGCAGATAAGCCATGGTTTTTAACTACTGTTAAGAACTTTATCTTCTCTCCAAGTAATGTGGTAACCGGGCAGGAAGAAGACCGTATTAATATTTTACTTCTTGGTATTGGTGGTAGTGGGCACGATGGGGCTTATCTCAGCGATACCAATATTATTCTCAGTATTAAACCGAGTACCAACCAAGTAGCGATGATCTCAATCCCGCGCGACCTATCAGTCAAAATTAATGAGTATGGTTATCGCAAGATTAATGATGCCGATGCTTTTGGTGAAGCCAAGGACCCTGGAAACGGCGGTGAGTACGCCAGGCAAATTTTTGAGCAAACTTTTGGACTGAGCATCCCCTATTATGTGCGGGTTAACTTTCAGGCCTTTCAAGATCTAGTTGATTCTGTAGGCGGTGTGGATGTTGATGTTGCCAAAACATTCACTGATAATGAATACCCCAACGGCGAAAAGAAATTGGGACCTAATTGCACCGGTGAAACCGAAAGCAGTCCTTGTCGTTACCTTAAAGCTCATTTTGAAGCCGGTCTGCAACATATGGACGGGCGCACCGCACTTATCTATGCGCGTTCACGGCACGGCAATAACGGCGAAGGATCTGACTTTGCTCGCGCCCATCGCCAGCAGCAAGTTATTTTTGCGCTCAAAGAAAAATTTCTTTCATTTGGTACATACACAAATCCAACGGTTGTGAAAAAAGTTATTGATTCACTGTCAACCAACGTTAAAACAAACCTCGATTTGTCACAAATTATTTATCTGGGAAATTTTGCCAAGGAAGTTGATAAAAGTACTATTAAAAACCTAGTGCTCGATACGAGTCCGCAAAGTTTTTTAACTCAGGCCGTTGGATCGTATGCGCTTGTCCCTAAAACCGGAAATTTTTCCGCTATTAATGCCGCTATACAAAATATTTTTTTGAGCACGAGCACTCTTACTCAAACCCCAGCTGCCGCAGCAACAACTGCGCCTACCGTTGCCTCAGCCGCTTTGCAACCCGCTGCTTTACAAAGCGCTCAAATAGAGATTCAGAACGGTACGTGGCTCCCGGGTCTTGCCGCCCGGGCTAAAAAGGCTGTAGAAGACGGAGGTTTAACCGTTAATGCTTTCGGTAATAGTCCTGTGCGACCAGTCGAACATACGATTATTTACGTCCTTAATCCGTCTGCCAACAAGCAAATCATTGACAATTTAGCGAAAATTTGCCATACTGAAGCAACTACAGAGCTTCCGGACTGGCTGAAAAAAGCCGTCACTGATACTTCAACCAATCCGAACACCCCTCCACCCTATCGACCAACAACCGATTTACTCGTCATTTTGGGCACCGATTATCAGCCCTAAGCAAACTTCGTATGGCAACGCCAGCCACTATCGTCGACCACAATCTTCCGACCGTCGCACTCGTCGGTCGTGTTAACGTTGGTAAATCAACGCTTTTCAACAAAATCATGGAAGCAAACCTCGCCTTGGTTTCTGATATTCCGGGCACCACTCGTACCCGCAATATTGGTGAAGCAAGCTGGCGCGGTAAACAATTTCGCCTGGTTGATACTGGTGGACTTACATTTTCTGATGACGTTATCCTGGAAGATGATATTATTAAACAAACTGAAATTGCCCTGTCCGAGGCTGATGTCATTTTGTTCGTAACCGATCTTCAGAATGGTGTCTTGCCGCAAGAGTACGAACTTGGCAAACTACTCGCCAAAAATAAACGTAAGACGCCGATTATTTTAGTCGGTAACAAAGCTGACAACTTGACGATTCATTCGCGTATTTTTGATCATGAATGGCAAAAGTTTGGTCTCGGCGAACCGTTTCCAGTTTCTGCTGCAAACGGCAGTAATGTCGGCGACCTCTTAGATATTTTATACAAACTGCTTAACAAACAAACCAAGCGTCCGAAGCAAGTAGAGGAGCAACCCTCCATCAAGATCGCGCTGGTCGGCAAACCAAACGTCGGCAAATCTTCTCTCTTTAATAAATTGATCGGTGAAGACCGTGTGATTGTGAGCCCAATGGCCCACACCACGCGCGAACCGCACGATACACTGGTAGAAGTAGACGGCCAGCGCATCGTCTTTGTGGACACAGCCGGTATCCGACGCAAAACAAAAGTATCAGGCGAACTTGAACACATTGGTATTAACAAAAGTATTGCCACCATCGATCGCTCGGATATTGTTTTACTTATTCTCGACGCTACTGAGCCGGTAACTGATCAGGATCAACAATTGGCCGGGCTCCTCCGCGAGCACACCAAGAGCGTGATTATCGTCGTCAATAAATGGGACGAAGCGGAAGACAACACTGATTCATTCCGCAATGATGTTAAAAAAGATTTGTACAAAAAATTCCCCCATCTTGATTACGCACCGATCGTGTTTACCAGTGCCAAAACGAGCTACCGCGTGCACCAAATTTTTCCGCTCCTCAAAGAAGCCTGGGCCGATCGCCACACCGAACTTGATCATGACACCCTTATTGCCTTTTTGAAACGCGCTACCAAGCGTCATTTGCCAACACGTGGCAAAGGTGTACGTCACCCTAAAATTTACGACTTCACCCAGGTAAAAACGAGCCCACCAACCTTTGAACTCTTCATCAAACAAGGGACGTCGGTGCATATGTCGTATGTGCATTACCTGGCCAACCAATTGCGTCAAGAATTCAAGTTTTTCGCAACGCCGATCATTATCAAACTCACCAAAATGAAACGCTAAACTAGGGTCCCGACACTTCGTCGGGGCTCTTTTTTATTTGACACTTCACTAAAACTAAATTACGATACGCACACTTTTGTTTACTATTTTTTTCTGTGAAACTGATTATTGGCCTTGGTAACCCCGGCAAACAATACGAACGAACACGGCATAACGCTGGTTTTTTGGCCCTCGACATGTTGGCCGGCAATACAGAGTTTTCCCTGCAAAAGAAATTCCAGGCCGAAATTGCTCAGCTTGAAATAAACGGGCAAAAAGTAATTGCTGCTAAGCCACAAACATTCATGAACGAATCGGGCACGAGCACTCGGGCCGTGCTTGATTTTTATAAACTACAGCCCAAGGACGTTATTGTTTTGCATGACGACAAGGACATTCCGCTTGGAAAATTCCGTGTCCAGAAAGATCGTGGTGCCGCCGGGCATAACGGCGTTACATCGATTATTGACCACCTTGGCACCCAAGACTTTTGGCGTATTCGTATCGGCGTTCTGACTATGGAATACCCCATTGAAGACACTGCTGAATTTGTACTCGGCAAATTTACCAAAGAAGAGCTGGATACTTTAGCCGAAACAACCAAACGAGCGCTTGATGAACTCAAAAAAATTCTCTAATTTTTTACACACTTCCCGCTTGAAATGAGTGAACCGGACTGTTCAAAAATTTTACTATGAACTACCACGCAGTCCTGGCTCACTTTCCCAAAATTACCTATCCGCGGTACAAAAAATTGACTGCTCATTTTGGCAATCTCGCCAGACTTTGGAGTGCAGAACTTGAAGAAATAGTTTTGTCGGGGCTTGATGCCGCTATCGCTGATGAATTTATTCGCTGGCGCGAAGCCACAGATGTTGAAAAAATAATCGGCATTCTGGAACAAGAAGGCATTACGACCGTTTCCGCTGGCGAAGCAGCGTACCCAAGACTCCTTGGCGAAATCAACGACCCACCACACACACTATTTATTCGCGGTACACTTGCCGGGCTTGAAACTGCACCGGCTGTAGCAGTCGTTGGTACCCGCCGCGCGAGCACGTACGGCAAACAAATCTGCGAACAACTTACCCGCGAACTTGCCTTACAAGGAGTGATTATTGTAAGCGGGCTGGCGCTTGGTATCGATGGCGTAGCGCACGAAACAGTGCTGAAAACCAAAATGCCAACTATTGCCGTCTTGGGTTCTGGCGTGAATCAAAAAAATATTACTCCACCTGTACACCACGAACTTGCCCGTCGAATTATTGACGAAGGTGGTGCTGTGATTTCGGAATACCCACCAGGTTTTGCGCCAACCGCATATTCTTTTCCGGCACGTAACCGGATTATCGCGGGGCTGACACTCGGCACCCTCGTTATCGAAGCACCCGTTGAATCGGGCGCGCTTATTACGGCCCGTGCCGCGCTTGATTATAACCGTGACGTGTTTGCTGTTCCGCACAACCTAACCAATCCAAATGGCGAAGGGTGTAATCGCCTTATCGCTAAAGGAGCTCTTTTAGTCACGAACGGCGAAACCATTCTCGAGGCGCTTAATCTAAAAAGTATTACCGCTCCCCTGTCTCAAAAACGAGTCATTCCTGACTCGCCAACTGAGGCATTGATTTTTCAAACACTTACCCGTGAACCCCTACATATTGACGCCATAATTAAAAACACCGCCTTGCCGAGCAAAACGGTGAATGGAAGTTTGGTACTCATGGAAATGAAAGGGCTGGTCAAGAATGTAGGTGGAATGATGTACGTGGCCCTTTAAATCAATCAGATCTTATTTCATCTTAAAATCCGTTGAATCTCCGGTCACTAACACCGAGTCAACATCGCCGTTGGCGCGCCAACCCCGCACTCTAAAATACGTGTTAGATTGCGACGCAGTGGCAACAGTTTTGCTCGTGCCATCCTTCAGATTAATTACGCCCACCTGACCGCTTTCTTTACCCGGAAAACCAATAGCTACGGCAAAAGCTAATTTACTACTGTCGGGCGAAAAAAGCGCATCTCCAAACTGGGAGTACTTACGTTCAACCGGATAGGATTTTTCACTGTGGTCAGCTATCGTTTCAATAATAATACTTTTGTCGCCATTTTCTTTGTACTCGGTCCAAGCCATAAATTGACCGTTCGGCGAAATGTCTTCGATGCGGCGCCCGTCGTGTTTAAGGATAGCTACCGAACCGTCACGCACATCAATACGAATTACCTGTGGAGAGCTCGATCCAAAAAGAATGTACCCGTCCCCGCCCTCTGGCATCGTTTTAAAATACGCGTACCGCCCTACCTGCCTGAGCGGTACAGCTGTTTTCATGCCTGGAGTAACAGGAAGAGTTGCGACAGCTTTTCCGCCTTGTTCAAAAATAAAATTAGAGCCGTTTTGATTGAGTGTAACAATTTCAGCCTGGGTTACTTGCGGCGGCGCTTCCACAATGATTTCTTCTGGAGCAGCACCTTTACGAATATTGTATACGAGCAGCCCGGCTCCCAAGAGCACAATAAGTACACACCCTGCGATCATAAGGCCTTTTTTCTGTGGTTCTAAGAGCATAAGAGAAAAGATTAACATGAATACATTTAGTATACAATAATTGACAGATGCGTCAAAAAACCGTACACTGCCCGTGCATTATTAGCCAAATATGAAGACACTCGTCATTGTTGAGTCCCCGACCAAAGCTAAGACAATCACTAAATTCCTCGGCAAAAATTATAAGGTTTTGTCTTCTTTTGGTCATGTTCGCGATTTACCCAAGTCTAAACTCGGGGTGGATGTTGAACATGGATTTGAACCCCAATACAGCGTGAGTAAAGATAAGGCTAAGGTAGTCAAAGAATTAAAAGATGCCGCCAAAAAGGCCGACCATGTCTTGTTCGCAACTGATGAGGACCGTGAAGGAGAAGCAATCTCCTTTCACCTTGCTCATATTTTGGATATTGAACCTGAAAAGGCTGATCGTATTACGTTTCACGAAATTACTAAAGCGGCGATTGAACACGCCATCGAGAACCCCCGGCATCTCGACCTTAAACTGGTCGATGCGCAGCAGGCCCGCCGCGTACTTGATCGCTTGGTTGGCTACAATCTCTCACCGTTTCTCTGGCGCAAAATTGCGCGCGGACTTTCGGCCGGTCGCGTACAGTCGGTTGCGGTGCGTCTCGTTGTAGAGCGTGAACGTGAAATTCAAAATTTTAAACCGGAAGAATACTGGTCGATCGAAGGCGTTTTTGCATGCAACAAAGAAACGTTTGAAGCCAAGCTCAATAGTATCGATGGTAAAAAAATTGATAAACTTGATTTAAAAAACAAAGAACAGGTGGACGGTATTTTAAAAGATTTAAACAAAACAACATACAGCATTAAAGATGTTGATCAGAAAAAGACTAAACGTACTCCCCCACCACCATTTACAACTTCGACCTTGCAACAAGAAGCGAACAACACGCTTGGATTTTCGGCCAAACAAACCATGCGTCTGGCTCAGCAGCTCTATGAAGGTGTGGAGCTCGGGAGCGAAGGCCAGGTCGGTCTTATCACCTATATGCGTACCGACGCGGTGAATTTGTCGGATAAATTTTTAACCGAAGCGCAGAGTGTGATTGGTGAGGAATATGGTAAAAAATATCAGCTGAGTGAACCTCGGCGTTTTAAAAACAAAAATAAAAATGCTCAAGAAGCCCACGAAGCGATTCGCCCAACCGAAGCGCTGCGCACCCCTGAAAGCGTTGAAGCGAGTCTCGAAAAAAACCAGGCCCGTTTGTACAGCTTGATTTGGCGCCGCGCAGTTGCGACGCAAATGGCTGAAGCGGAACTTAATTCGGTCAGTATCGATGTCGAAAGTAAAAATAACTACGTCTTCCATGCTACCGGCCAGACCATTACCTTTGACGGCTTCTTGAAACTGTACCCCGACAAAGCTAAAGAAAATTTACTCCCGACCGTTACCGTGGGCGATACTGCAACGGCCGAAGAAATTAAACCGGAACAGCATTTTACCGAGCCGCCCGCCCGCTATTCTGACGCGAGCTTGGTTAAGGTGCTCGAAGAATACGGTATTGGCCGCCCATCTACGTACGCTCCGACTATCGCTACGATCGAAGACCGCGGTTATGTGGAACGCAACGAACAAAAGAAATTACAGCCCAAAGATATAGCATACCTCGTAAATGATTTACTGGTGGAACATTTCCCCCAAATCGTTGATTTTCAGTTCACTGCTCAAATGGAAGAAAATCTTGATGCTGTTGCTGAGGGGGACAAAAAATGGCAACCGGTTATCTCTGACTTTTATACTCCGTTCAAACAAAATCTGGATGTTAAAGAAACCGAAATCGACAAGAAAAAACTGACCGAAGAAACCACCGATGAAGTATGTGAAAAATGTGGTAAACCCATGATTATTAAACGCGGACGTTTTGGCAAATTCCTCGCCTGCACCGGGTACCCTGATTGTAAGAACACCAAACAACTGGCGAGTGACGACAAAACTCCGGCCCCAGCCGAAATCACTACCGAAGTGTGTGAAAAATGTGGTAAACCCATGCAGATTAAGCATGGCCGGTTTGGTAAATTCCTTGGTTGCACCGGATATCCTGATTGCAAAAACCTCAAATCAATTGAAATTAAAACCAATCTCAAGTGCCCTAAATGTAACGAGGGTGATATCATTCAAAAAAAGAGTAAACGTGGTAAACTATTCTTTGCCTGCAACAAATACCCAACGTGCGACTTCGCGCTCTGGGAAAAACCAACGGGCGAAATGTGCCCGGAATCAAAAGACCCCCTCGTGTTTGCCGCCAAGGGAGTTATCAAATGCAGTAACAAAGAATGCGGATTTAAAAAAGAAGCATCGGACGCGGCTGACGCCCCATAACCTATGGACCAACTCACGCTTGCCCCTTCACCCACCAACCGTCGCCTGATCGGTATTATTGCCTTTGCTTTTTTGATTACGTTTGCAGCCGCACGTTTGATTGTCTACTTAGTACTCGGCAAACTGTTACCAAACTTTTTTCTAACTGTCCGGGGCGTGCATATTCACCACTTTACCTACGGTGTATTTATTCTTGTCGGGGTCGGGTTTTATCTGCTCATGAAGCGCCCGGTAATTGGTACGCGTGCCTTTCGCTGGACAACCTTTATGTACGGTGTAGGTCTTGGTCTTACCTTCGACGAGTTTGGCATGTGGATTCGCCTCCAAGATGATTATTGGGTCCGTCAGAGTTATGACGCCGTCATTATTATCACCCTCCTTCTCCTCAATATCGCCTACTATAAATCGATCTGGAAATGGCTGAAAGAAATTCAGCATATGATCCGGGAATATTTCTATAACGAGCCTGTTTTGCCGGAGGATACTTCGGAAGACGTTTAATTACTTTTTAATAAGCTATGGCAGAAGTTCCCTCAAGCTATAGAGAAGGACTTGCCGAGAGCATCCCCGCAGGCGAAAAAAGATGGCCGCCTGATTTTTTTGATCGAGAAGAAAATATTTTGAAGGAGCTTGAGCAAACACCTTCAGAAGGGCACAAGGTGATTGCGCTCGAAGCAATCAAGCATCGCCAGTGGCTCGTGGTCACAGATCACATCGAAAAATTTAAAAATCTTGATGAAGAAGTATTCGATGCTTTGCTTAAAAACACTCACTACCGACTCGACTTCGATTCCACCCTACTCAGTCATTTTAAGGGCTTAGGTAAAAAAACCGCTGAAGCAATTTTGGCTTCTGACAGCTATTCGGCTATCATCTCGTTCAAGAATACTCTCGAACACTTTAGCGGGCTCGATGCTGCTGTAGCTGCCAAACTTATCCGGCGAGGGTTCGGCGAAGAAGTGATTGACAGCGCACCTATTTTTTCTGGACTTAGCAAAGAAATTTTTTTACTGCTTAGCCAAAAGAACTTTAGGATACTTGCTCGTAAAAAACGTTGGGATGAAATAGAGCCAAACTTTATGGAATCTCAAGCATTACAAAAACTTACCACTAAGCTAGAGTGCTTCAAAGAGCTCGATACGGAATGTGCCGAGATATTTGTTCGTATGGCGGGCGTGGAACAATTCCTTGAAGCTATCAACCACTTTACAGTGGAAGCAGATTTTGGAAAAAAACTATTTCAAGAAAAATTAGCAGAACTTCGTGAAGTTGATGCCGAGATACGCAATGACGGAAAAATTCCGACAGATCCCGAACCGGTCGACTATGAAACAGGCCGCGACGACACAGATTATACACCTGATGACGTTGACGCAGTGATGGAAATGACGTTCGGCAGTCAATTAGAAAAAGCCGAGGAACACGCTCGACAGGTGAGCCAGGACTGCTTGGCTATCAACGATCATTATAGGAATAAAATCGATCCTTTGTTTAAGGAATTGGCTGAACAAAATAATGGGCGAATCAATGTAAACGTCTACGATATTTACCGACGGCTCCTCTCGGGAAAATCATCATCCGAAACCCGCGAGCTCGGCGTTACAACTACGGGCGAAGTTGGAAAACGAGAACTTGATGCTGCACGCATTAAAATCCGTCAGCGCTTTCTGGCTGGAGACGAAAGCCTGGACCTCATGGACGGCATCTACAATAACGAGATTATCCGCGAAGACGTCATGGCCCTTACCCGCTTTAAAGCGGCCGAATTTGGGAGACACGACCAGGAGGGCTTTTTAGATATTGTTAACCGCTATAAAAATCGTAAGCCAGAAACCAGAGGCGTTCCAACGTATCTAGAAGCAAGTCCTGTTCTTAAAGTTACCAAAGTAAGCCGGGAGTTTAACCTCACCACTGATTTTAGAACTCGTTATACGCAGCTACTTACGTCGCTTAAAGCCGCACGCGATGCACACCGCCTACAGGGCGAGGCGGGTCTTACATCTATTATTGAAAGAACTACCGCTCACATGGAAAAGCTGCGAAAAAAATTAGCTTCAGATGAGCAGCGTTTTTCTACCGAACCAGGCAACCACGAAGGAGCGCTCGGTGACATCCGACGACGCATGGAACTTTTGGATACTGAATCATTTAAGGCACACCCTCCTCAAGAACAATTCAATGTACTGAAATCATTCGGAAAAGAATTTGACGAAGAGCTTCGTGAACTTGGTTTTTTTCTGGGGTATCACATTAATCCACAATACCTTGAAAAGGACATTGATTCTTTTTCGCCAACGGAACCAACTATTGACGACGTAAGCTGGGTAATTAATTTTGTTGATCACATTGTCCACCAAGAAACACTGCGCAAGTATTTTACTGACAAAAAAGCAGCCAACAATCTTCGGAGACTCACCAAAGTAAGCGCGCTCGAACAAAGCCTTAAGCGTTTAAAAACAAGTATCACTGGACAAACAATGGACTTACAATTTCGCCCATCTCGAGGACTACTCGCTGAATTTTCGGGGCACATGGCAGATACTTGCTGGGCCGACGACGTAGACGATGAAGACGCGTCGAAATTGAGCATGGCAGAAGAACATCCCAACTTCACCACGCTCAACATGGTAAAAAACCCAGGCAAAGATAGCGAAGCCCCTGCCGGCGCAGCGCTTCTTATTGAGACCGAGAATGATGATGAACGTTTCTTGGTTATACGAGGTTTGAATCCGCTTGAAACGGTTATTAATCAACTGGATGCAGCTCATTTTGTACAGCAGCTGCGTGATTATCTAAAACCACTCGCCGCGAAAGATGGACGAAAACTCGTGATTGTCATTGACGATCATAGTGGCGGTGCTGCCACCAACCGACCTGTTTTACATGCGCACCTTGAAATGCTCCGCAACTCACTTGTGCAAGTCGTGCTGGAAAAAATCGTTGAAACGAGCTTTAATAACCATGATATTACTTTTGATTGTTATCGTTTATAACTAACTAAAAAATCTCCCTGAGGGAGATTTTTTAGTAGGCCTCTAAGGAAAACCTTGATGCCAATGGTGATACTAAGGCCCTGTAGAGAGCCTACGAAAGCCAGTCTAGCACAAAACTGTTTAAAAAGCAAGCTTTTAGGCCTAAAAAGCCCTTAAAAACAGCATCACCTCTGTTATTACTAACAAAGGTGGTGTGTTGGCGCTAAAGTTTTGAACTTAGTATCACAAGTACAGTATAGCACATTTTTCGCTTCTTGTCAAGTAGGCACTAGGGTGTTAAGGTAGAGCAGTAATGATTTTTCTATGAGTTCAAAAATTACTATTCCCACAAACCTTACAGTTGAAGACCTGATCAACAAAATAAAATCATACAATGCTGGTGCTGATTTTGATTTAGTGCGCCTGGTCTACGATTTTGCGGCAAAAGCGCACGAAGGACAATTTCGCAAAAGCGGCGAACCCTATATCATCCACCCGCTTTCGGCAGCGTATATTTTGTCACAGATCCGCATGGATACAAATATTATCCTTGCTACCCTCTTGCACGATGTTCCCGAAGACACACCAATAACACTGGCTGAAATTGAACAAAACTTTGGGCCCGATATCGCCAAGATGATTGAGGGTATTACCAAACTCGGCAAACTTAAATACCGCGGAGTAGAACGCTACATCGAAAACCTACGCAAAATGTTCGTAGCTATGGCCGAGGATGTCCGCGTCATGATTATTAAATTTGCGGATCGTATTCACAACCTCTCTACCCTTGATTCACTCCCCGAAAAGAAACGCTACCGTATCGCGCTCGAGAGTCTCGAAATTTACGCGCCCATTGCTCACCGCCTCGGCATGGGCGAATTTAAAGGAATGCTCGAAGACCTATCATTTCAATACGTCTATCCTAAAGAATATGAACGGACCGCGCTACTGCGTGACCGTGTCTTTAGCGATGAAGAACCCTATGTTGAAAAAGTGATGGGACAAATTCGAACCGAACTTTTGAAAGCCGACGTAAAACTCCTCGAAACGCATGGCCGCAAAAAACAACTCTACAGTTTGTATCAAAAATTACTCAAAAAAGATTGGCAGACAGATAAAATTTACGACATTGTAGCGCTCCGTATTATTGTCGGCAATGTTGGTGACTGCTATGCCACACTCGGCATCATTCACAAGCTCTGGCGCCCACTCAAGGGCCGCATCAAAGACTACATTGCCCAGCCCAAGCCAAATGGCTATAAATCACTCCACACCACTGTCTTTTGTGAAGGCGGTAAAGTGGTTGAGTTCCAAATTCGTACGCGCGCCATGCACGACGAAGCTGAATTTGGTGTGGCCGCACACTGGCTCTATGACGAACAAGGCGCACGGCTCCCTCAAAAAGATGTAGCCTGGGCTAAGGAACTCGCTCGCATTCAACAAGAAATTTTAATTAAGGAATCTGACCTCGAAGATCTGAAAGTAGATTTCTTTCAGAATCATATTTTTGTATTCACCCCGCAAGGCGACGTGATCGACCTCCCAGAAAATGCGACACCTGTTGATTTTGCCTATCACATTCACAGCGAGATCGGCAACAAGTGTAGCGGTGCTCGGGTGAACGACCAGCTCACACCACTCAACGCCAGCCTCAAGAGCGGCGATATGGTGGAAATTATCACCGATAAAAACAGAAAAGGCCCCAGCCCCGATTGGCTTAAATCCGTTAAGACGCATCTCGCTAAAGCTCAGATTAAAAGTGGTCTCAAAAATACTTCGCTCAGTAATTGGTTGAAGTTTATTTTACCGAATAAAAACAAGAAAGAGATTAAATAAGAAAACAAAATAAAAAACACAAAGTAGATTGTATACTTTGTGTTTTTTATTTTGTACTATTCTTAATCTCCCAGAATTTTTTTCACAATATCCGCCAATTCTTCGGGTGAATGGAACTGAATAGTGACTGACCCCTTGCCGTTTCGTTCACTGATCGTAGTCTTGGCGCCGAGCGCAGAACGCATTTGGGTTTCGAAGTACATAATATTGGGATCACGCCGAACAGCCGTTCCGGTTGTTTTTTTGGCCGCAGCATCGCGCTCGAGTTCACGAACAGTAATTTTCTTACCGATCATGGACTGAAAGGTATCGAGCTGGTCTTGCTCGGTCGGGAGCGACAACAGCGCACGACCTTGACCGCTCGTTAGTTGTTTATTGATCAAAGCGGTCTGAATCACATCTGGTAAATCGAGCAGGCGTACCGTGTTGGCAATCGCCGAACGACTCTTGCCTACCTGCGTTGCAACCGCTTCTTGGGTTAAACCAAATTCATCAATCAGGCGCTGAAACGAAACTGCTTCTTCAATCGGATTTAAATCTTGGCGTTGAATATTTTCGATGAGAGCGACTTCTAATTTTTCCCTATCTGCCAACTCTTTAACAATGACTGGAATGGTGGAACGACCCGCAATTTGCGACGCGCGAAAACGACGCTCACCGGCAATAATTTCGTAGCCGCCTGTGGCAAGTTCGCTCACGAGAATTGGCTGGAGAACTCCATGCTCTTTGATAGACTCGGAAAGCTCAGACAATTCTTCCGGAGAAAATGTGCGGCGGGGCTGGGTAGGATTGGCATGAATATCTGACAGCGGAATTTGCCACACTTTTTCATCGCTTTTGCCACCGGCCGGAGCTTTGGGCCGACCATTTGTTGTAGGGGTAATGAGGGCACCGAGGCCGCGACCTAGAGACATAAGGAAAAATTAACAAGTAGTACCTAACAAAAAATGTTAGTCGTTTTTGAGTTCGGGAAAACAATCCAAAATTTCGCGCGTAAGCCGTTCATACGCCTTGGCTGCTTTACCGCTTGGTTCGTAATGAAAAATACTTTTACCATAACTTGGCGCTTCGGCAAGACGCACCGTGCGGGGAATCACCGAACGAAAAATAGTATTAGGGAAATATTTGTAAAGCTCTTGCAAAACTTCTTCGCTCAGGCGATTGCGGGTATCAAACATCGTCAAAATTGCACCCAGGACTTTGAGGTCCGGCTTAATATTATCGCGAACGAGTTCAATAGTTTTGAGAAGCTGTCCCAGCCCCTCAAGCGCAAAGTATTCAGCCTGCACCGGAATCAAAATATGATCCGCAGCAACAAGGCCGTTGAGGGTTAAAATACCCAATGACGGAGGGCAATCAATAATAATATAATCGTAAGCATGTTTTATTTCACTTAAAATATCTAAAAGTTTTGATTCGCGGCCCTCAACGGTAACGAGCTCTACATTTGCTCCGGCCAAATCTGGTGTGGCTGGCACAACGCGGAGCCCAGCATGCGCCGTGTTTGAAATAACATCGTGCAGACGCTCTTGGCCCATGATCGCATGGTACAAACCACGCACCAGGCCTTCGTTTTTGAGCCCTAAGCCAGACGTAGCATTACCCTGCGGGTCAAGATCCACCAGGAGTACAAATTTGCCTGTTTCGGCGAGCCCTGCTGCCAAGTTAACAGCCGTCGTGGTCTTGCCCACTCCCCCTTTTTGATTGACGACGGAAATAACAACGGACATACTAACGTGAAGAATAGAAGTAGCCACCAGTATACCACGGCGTTGACAAAATTCCAAAAGAAAACTAAAATGTGGCGAGACAATGCAACTTGCCCAGATGGCGGAACTGGTAGACGCACGGGACTCAAAATCCCGCGATGGCGACATCATGAGAGTTCGATTCTCTCTCTGGGCACCAAAATCACTTTAGCTCCTTTTACGGGAGCTTTATTGATTATACTTTTAAAACGCAGTTACTTTAAGAAAGCTACAATCACGTTTCCGATTATGCATAGTCGCAAGCGTGATGCAGCCTTGAAAACAAGGAATAGCACACGCTGTTCGAAACCTTGGAGTATACATCGTGGAGACACTGCCTGATAGCGTAAAATTTTCCAACCTGAGCGGCCACCTCAACGGTGGTCGGCTCGAGATTGAACTGCCGCGAATTGAACAGCTTATTACAATTACAAAATGGCTGGCCCAAGCTGACAAAGCCGAAGTACTGTGCGGTACCCTGCTCACGCTTTCGGGATTCAAGGAAGGTGTGTACACCACCCTTTATTTGCTTGAGATTGCAGTCCTCGAAGATGGCTGCATCCTGATTGCAAGCAAAGACAAAGCGAGCGAAGCCTACCTGCGTGAAGCGAAGGGTTTTCCTCCTTCAAAGAACGCGTTCCTGCTCACCATCTGAGCTGGAACATCTTCTACAAGTAGCGACGGCCTCCCCCGATCGCTTGCCCTCCGTTCGCTGCATAGATTTTTCCATGCAGCGAACGCAAGCGATCACTCAGCAGCCCTTCCCGGGGCTGTTTTGTTTTCTCGTTTCAAACATAAAAACATGATATACTGTGTTCAAAATTTCTTACTTCTATGAATTTCTATCTAGTTATTTTATACGGTTATTTTCTGCTAGCCGGGATACTTATCTACCTTTTTAATCGTGATCGAAAAAATCCCGCTGTATTGCTTGGGAAAATGCCGTGGCTCGCGTGGACATTTATGGCAGTGTTGGTTTTTGGTGTTGCGTGCGGTATTGATGCGCGTTTTATAGAAATTAATCGTTTAGTTATTCATCAAGAAACTATTGCAACTCCCGATATTCAAAAACCAATTCGTATTGCTTTTATTGGTGACCTGCATGTCGGTGAAAACAAAAAAGGGCCTTGGATACAAAAAATAGTCAATAAAATTATTGAACTAAATCCTGATGTAGTTATTATCGGCGGTGATACGGTATACAATCATGGGGGAAATTTAAATGAGAGCGAATACCTGGAGCCACTTCGTGAACTACCTAAACAGTTTCCTACCTATTATGTCATGGGCAATCATGAGTATGGCTATGCAGCTACTGGTCTCCAGCTCAATGCTGATCAGTCCGAAGCCGTGATGCATAAAATGAAAGACCTGGGTCTCATTTTACTTAAGAATCAACTGGGTTGCCCCAAGCTTAATGGCGAACGATTATGTTTGTATGGTATTGATGACGTCTATCGCAATCAGATTAATTTTGATGATTTAAAAAAATGGAATAAAACTGCTCCACTGGTTTTGATCGCTCACAATCCTGATGGGATTCTGGCCTGGCCTGACACAACAGCTAACCCAATTATTACACTGGCTGCACATACCCATGGCGGGCAGATTTGGCTGCCCTTTATCGGCCCAGTCGGACGCATTCCTTTGCGTTTAGGAACACCGTACTATCGAGGGCTGAATATATATAATGGCATGAATATTTTCACGACTGTTGGCGTCAGTGAATCTGGCGGACCAATTCGATTTTTGACACCACCCGAAATTGCGCTTATAACCTTGCAGCCACAACAATAATTTTTGAATCAAGAATTACTGCCTATCAAAAAAACACTCTCTTCAGAGAGTGTTTTTTGTCCTCCTCCCCCATCACAGGATGTAGCTATCCTTTCGTGGTGATCAATACGTACATTAATCACTATGAAAGGGCGACGGGGAAGGT
>CAZECR010000022.1:0-18350 GCA_964510495.1 uncultured Gammaproteobacteria bacterium | reverse complement strand
GAAAAAACGCGTAATATCGGTATCATGGCCCACATTGATGCTGGTAAAACGACTACCACCGAACGTGTGCTTTTTTACACCGGTAAAAAACACAAGATCGGTGAAGTGCACGAAGGTGAAGCCACCATGGACTGGATGGAACAGGAAAAAGAACGTGGCATTACCATTACTTCGGCTGCAACGACTTGTTTCTGGAAAGGACACCGCATTAACATTATCGATACTCCTGGCCACGTAGACTTTACCGTAGAAGTAGAACGTAGTCTTCGTGTGCTCGACGGTGCTGTTGCCGTATTTGACAGCTCCCAGGGTGTAGAGCCTCAGAGTGAAACGGTCTGGCACCAGGCTGACAAATATCATGTTCCGCGCATCGCTTTCCTTAACAAAATGGATAAGCTCGGTGCTGATTTTTACATGAGTCTTGCGTCTATCAAGGAACGCCTTACGAAAGAAGCCTACCCAATTCAATTACCAATCGGCCAAGAAAGTACTTTCTCTGGTTTGATTGATCTTATTGAAGAAAAAGCCTTCAAATTTGAAGGTGACAAGGGTCAGAATATTGTGGAAATGCCGATCCCAGAAGACATGAAAGAACAGGTCGCTAAGTATCGCGCTGAACTTATTGAAAAATGTACTGAATCAAGCGATGCCTTGATGGGCAAAGTTCTCAATGGAGAGACATTAAGTATTGATGAAATAAAAACAGCTATCCGTACGCTCGTGTTAAAAGGTACGATGTATCCAGTCTTATGTGGATCAGCGCTTGCTAACATTGGCGTGCAGTTCATGCTCGATGGCGTTGTCGCGTACCTCCCAGCTCCAACTGATGTGGCTGAAATTGTTGGTACGAACCCAGATACTGAAGTTGAAGAAACGCGCAAACCAAGTGATACCGAAGCCTTTTCTGCTTTGGCTTTCAAAGTCGCTACCGACCCATTTGTTGGTAAACTTATTTTCTTCCGCGTCTACTCAGGTGTGGTTACTGCCGGTAGTTATATTTACAATTCTTCCCGTGGTACGAAAGAACGCATGGGCCGCATCGTTCGTATGCATGCCAACAGTCGCGAAGATGTGACCGAAGTGTATGCTGGTGAAATTGCTGCTGCGATCGGTCTTAAGGATGTTAAAACCGGTGACACGCTCTGTGACGAAGACAAACAGATCGTGCTTATTCGCCCAACGTTTGCTGAACCAGTTATCTCGATGGCGATCGAACCAAAAACCAAAGCTGACCAAGAAAGAATTGGTATGGCTATGGCCAAACTCGCCGAAGAAGATCCAACCTTCAAAGTGCATACTGATCAGGAAACCCTCCAGACAATTATCTCTGGTATGGGAGAATTGCACCTCGACATTATCGTTGATCGCATGAAGCGCGAATTCAAAGTAGAGGCGAATGTCGGCGCGCCGCAAGTAGCGTTCAAAGAAACGATTAAAATGTCTGCTGAAGCCGAAGGTAAATACGTCAAACAGTCGGGTGGTAAAGGTCAGTACGGACATTGCTGGCTCCGCGTGGAACCACAAACTGACCCAACTAAAGGCAACTTTGAATTCGTTGATGAAGTTAAGGGTGGTGTAATTCCACGTGAGTTTATCCCAGCTATTCAAAAAGGTGTTAAAGAAACACTTACTAAAGGTATTCAGGCTGGTTACCCAATCGTGAACATGAAAGTGACCTGTTACGACGGTTCATACCACGATGTTGACTCTTCGGAAGTTGCGTTCAAATTGGCTGGTTCGATGGCTTTCCTTGCTGCTTGCCGTAAAGCTAGCCCAGTGATCCTTGAACCAATCATGAAAGTGGAAGTAGTTACTCCAGAACAGTTCATGGGTGACTCCATTGGTGACCTTAACTCGAAGCGTGGTCAGATCCAGGAAATGATCGATCGCGGTCAGATGAAAGTTGTGAAAGCCATGGTGCCCCTTGCTAGTATGTTCGGCTATGCTACATCGCTGCGCAGTATGACCCAGGGTCGCGCAAGCTACAGCATGGAATTTGATCATTACGCTGAAGTTCCGGGTAACGTTGCCCAGACCATTATTGCTGGTAGTCAGAAATAATTCTCAGTACTATTTAAAAATAAAAAACTCCGTTACCCGCGGAGTTTTTTATTTTTTTGCATACCTATGTTATGCTAAGCACAAGTTTTATTTTTTCTGTGTAGTATGGAACACGTTGAACAGAGATTTTCTCCAGAACAAGAATTAACCAAGCGTCTGGAACGGCTTTTGATTCGGGCCACCGAAGAAAAAATTCCCATAGAACTTGAAACAAAAGTGCTGAATGTTAATCCGGCTGAAATTGTTGCATCGATCATTGCTCAACAGGGTAAGCTCATTGCTCCGGAGCAACTTCTGGTTGATTCGCGGTATAAGCGTTCGCCCGAAAAGGAATTGTTGCCAGCTTCACTCGCTCTTTCGGTGCATGATTTTGGTGAAAGTGACGAGAATATTGTGCATTTGTTTCAGGCGCTCGTGACGCTTGGACTTAACATACGTCATATTAATGGCGACCGTATCACAGTTGAACCGTTTCAAGATAGTATCAAGCTTCCAAAACGGAATGTGCGCCTCAGAGAAGAAAAGGATGGTGTATCGTTAACGGTAAAAACGGAAACTAAAAAACAAAAACATTTGGCCGAACGCGCAGAGATACCGGTTGTAGTTACAAATCGAGCGGCAGTGGAAGCTTTTCTCGGCGAATTAAAGTATAAGCTTAAATCAATTAGAGAAAAAAAGAATACGAAATACAGTTTGGGAAAAGCAATCGTGGAGATTAGGCAGGCACCCCATGTAGGGCCGCTCATTGAGATTGAAGGAGTAAACGAGGAAGAAATAAACGCAACACTAAAATTGCTGGGATTTAAAAAGAAAGATGCCAGCTCGCTGGGGGACACAGAGTATTTGCAAGCTGAGCTGCCACCTGAGCATCAGGATAAAATTAATAATTTACGTTTTTCTAAAAATTAATTTTAAGCCAAAAACCACGCTCGACCCCGTAGCGTGGTTTTTTGTTTATGAAAAAGCGTTGACAAAAGTGCGTTTTGTGGTAGCGTTATTTTAGGTAACTTGGAGATTGCAACATGAGCGACCTACCCCACCGCTCCCCAGAGCAGCGTGCTGCTCTTCGTGCAGAACTCGAAAGGGAAGCTGCTGCTTCTCGGCCCTGTTCGTCTAAGGTCAGCGGACCTCTAGACTTTAAAAAGGGCAGGCCATCCACGCAGGTGCCGGTCATCGATGAAGAAGCCCCGCTTAACGGCGACGCGTCTACAGGGCGCTTCCGTCAATCTGGCGTCATAATTACGGGCGATTCATACGAGCCCGTGAAGTAGCTCGGTCTCCTCAAGCCACAGCTTGGGAACACCTTTCAAACCATTCACTATGGGAGAGAGCGTGTTCCCGAGCGCTCTATCCATTTTTAACGCTTCTGTAGGCGTTTTTTTATTTTTATAGCTATTCTAAGCGAAAAAAATAGTACATATACGAATTTTCCACACTGTAGGGCTTGACAAAAATGGGGGATTATGGCAGGGTGAAGACTCAACACCGGCCAAAACCGGAATATAAGAAAGCGAGAACAAGAACGCCATGAAGGACTTCACCGAGAAGATCGCCCTCATCAACGACAACTACGATAACTTCGACGGCATCACGGCCTGCATCGACGGCGCCGGCTCCATCAACGCCTGAGCCAGCCACGGCGGCGCGACCATGGCACAGTAAAGGCGCCGGCACCGCGCGGCTGCAAGGGTAGCAAGCCCCTGCGACGACGGCGTCCCATGTGTCAGCCTTCTAGGTTCTGACAGCCTGCATGGCGCGGGCCTTCCGAACCACCTCATGAGCTCGCAGTCTGCGGCGCCGCCTGTCTATGACAGGCAACCCACAGCGCGAGCATGTGATCCGCGGCACCCTCTGACTCCGGTCAGAGGGTGCCGCACCCCTTCCTTCTTAAAGAATAAGATGCCTAACCATAGGTGTTTTTTTATTTTTAGTCACAGTTTGACCAAACGTACAAACAGTTTTATAATGCTGAGAGTGGAGGAATCTCTTTTTGGTCTGTCACTATAGCTTTATGAAACAAAATCAAATTAATCGCGTTATTGGTCTGGTACGTAAAACCGGTGACCGCGTGGTCGTGCTCGATCAGGAAACTGAAGACGTCCTCGTCATGATGCGACTTGACGAATACGAAAATCTGATGGATTTTGCCCTTCCTAGCGGGGAAGACGGTCCACTGCCAGATTTTGAACAGTGGGACGAGGAATCTGATGACGCTGTGGAAGAATCCCCGAAGACAGTCGTTCCGGTACAGAGTCCTCCTCCAAAGACAGAGAAAAAGCTTGAATTTAACGAAGACTGGGTAGCCCCAGTTGGTTCGATCGCTCCCGAAGAAGACCTGTCCGACGTGCCCGAAGATGAAGAAGAACCTCGGTTTTATCTTGAAGCAGTTGAATAAACGCCTAAAGCCTTGGAAATATAAGGGTTTGTCCACATGGGTCGCTCTTGCCAAGGCTTTTTTTATTTGCTATAGTGTCGCCACGTGTTAGTTTGTCTAATTTTAGGCGTTTTTTGCGCGTAAACAGACTTGAACACAAAAAGTACTCAACCTTTATTAAATCTATTTAGTAGGAGCGGCTGGACATAAAGCTGAAGCGACCACTCGCCGAAGCGCCGCGTAAAGTTTTTAATCATATGGCAGATTTCGTCCGAAATAAGCCACACGTCAACATTGGTACCAGTGGTCACGTTGACCACGGTAAAACTACGACCACTGCAGCGATCCTCAAGGTTTTGACTGCTCATGGTCAGACTGCCCAGAACAAAGGCGTCGATGATTTGGATAAAGCCCCAGAGTCAAAAGCTCGTGGTATTACCATTTCGACTGCTCACGTTGAGTACGAAACTGCTGCTCGCCACTACGCTCACGTTGACTGTCCAGGTCACGCTGACTACGTAAAAAACATGATTACTGGTGCCGCTCAGATGGACGGTGCTATCCTCGTTGTTTCCGCAGCTGACGGCCCAATGCCTCAGACTCGTGAACATATCCTTCTTGCTTCTCAGGTTGGTGTTAAGTATATCGTTGTCTACCTCAACAAAGTTGACATGGTTCAGGATAAAGAACTGGTTGACCTCGTTGAAGAAGAAGTTCGTGACCTCCTCAAGAAATATAAATACCCAGGCGACACCGTACCGGTTATCCGCGGTTCTTCCATGAAGGCCCTCGAAAACCCAACCGATGAAGCTGCTGCTAAACCAATTCTCGACCTCATGAAAGCGGTTGATGAATACATCCCAGACCCAGTCCGCGCTACTGACTTGCCTTTCCTTATGCCGGTTGAAGATGTCTTCTCTATTGAAGGCCGCGGCACTGTAGTTACTGGTCGTATCGAACGTGGTGTTATTCATGTTAACGACGAAGTTGCTATCGTTGGCCTTAAAGAAGATGTTGCTAAGACTGTTGTTACTGGTATTGAAATGTTCAACAAGAGCCTTAAAGATGGACAAGCTGGTGACAACGCCGGTCTCCTTCTTCGTGGTACCAAGAAAGAAGATGTTGAGCGCGGTATGGTGCTTGCGAAACCAGGTTCCGTTACTCCTCACACTGAATACGAAGCTGAAGTCTATATCCTTACCAAAGAAGAAGGTGGTCGTCACAAACCTTTCTTCAAGGGTTACAAACCTCAGTTCTATATCCGCACCACTGACGTTACTGGTGAAATCGAACTTCCAGCAGGAACAGAAATGGTTATGCCTGGAGACACCATCAGTATTACTGTAAAACTTATTGCCCCAGTTGCTCTTGAAGATAAGATGAACTTCGCTATCCGCGAAGGTGGTCGTACCGTCGGCGCTGGTGTCGTAACTAAGATTCTCAAATAATAAGCGAAGGGTCGCCCCGGCACATGTCGGGGCGACCCCTTTTGCTTTGTTCATTAAGTTCTTTATTTAAAGTCACATGACCGCTACTAGTAAAACTGCACCTCAGAAAGATGAGAATTCGAGTCGTATTCGCATTAAAATTCGCGCGTACGACAACCGTATTATTGATCAGGCAACCAAGACGATCGTCGAAACTGCCGAACGCCACGAAGCTAAGGTAATCGGACCGGTACCACTGCCAACCGAAAAAACCAAGTTCACCGTGAACCGTTCCACCTTCGTCCACAAAGACGCTCGTGAACAATACGAAATGCGCGTGCACAAACGCTTGATTGACATCATGAATGCCAACCCAAAGTGTATTGATGCTCTCATGAGCCTATCACTCCCTGCTGGTGTTGACATTGAAATTAAGATGTAATGTAGGACGCTAGCTGTCATTCTGACCCGTTGGGGGCGGGGAAGAATCCCTTGGCTCAAGAAGTAATTCTTGGACAAAGTGATTCTTCAGAAAGATGACAGTGTATACGCTTGACAAGCACAAAAAAATAGCGTAAGATTGTGAAAACTAAAAAGTAAGTCTGCTCGACGACTTAATAAGATCCCTAAAAGGCCGAAAAGACTGGGAAAACATTAAGAAGTACTAGAAGACTGTAGAGGAGAAATTAATTTGAAAATACCAAAACAAGCCAATTTCTAAAATCCGCTTTGTTTCTTTGGTTGCGGGTTATGAGGAAAGGCTAGAAGCATTGTACGCTATCCATATTCGGATAGCGCCCTGATGCTTCTAGTTTTTTAAACAAAAAAAACAGGAAGCACTACAACACATAAGCGCACGAATTGTTTCAATAAGTTACCAATGTTGCACACGTATATGAAATTCATTCTCGGCAAAAAGATGGGCATGACCCAGGTTTTCTTAAAGAGTGGTGAGGTTGTACCGGTTACAAAAGTTGTTGCTGGCCCTTGTCAGGTAGTCCAGGTTAAACAAGACAGTAAAAACACCACAACTGCTTTGCAGCTTGGTTTTGGCGAAAAGAAAGAATGGCGCCTTGCGAAACCTGAAGCTGGACACTTGAAAGATTTAGCTCCAGTCAGTGAGCTCCGAGATTTTGTCTCTGATCAGGCCGGAATTGATCGCGGAGACGTCGTCACTGTTGATACGTTTGTTCCAGGTGATCTTTTAAATGTTGTTGGTACCTCCAAAGGTAAAGGTTTTGCTGGTGTTGTTAAACGCCATCATTTCCGCGGTGGTCCAGCATCTCACGGTCATAAAGATAACCTCCGCGCCCCTGGTTCGATCGGTGCTGGTGGTGTGCAGCGTGTTTTCAAAGGTATGCGCATGGCTGGTCGCATGGGCGGCGAGCGTGTTACGGTTAAAAATTTGGAAGTTGTTGAAGTGCATCCTGAAACTAATGAATTGTATATCAAAGGTGCTGTACCAGGTGGTCGCAATGGCCTCTTGCTCCTCAGCGCTATTGGTGAATTAAAGGTCACAAAGAAAAATGCTCCTGCTCCGGCAGCTGCACCGGTTGAAGCTGCGCCAGAAGCGGTAGCTACCGAAACGCAGGCGAGCTAATTTACGCACCACTTTACATTACTTGTATGAAAGCAAAAGTTTACAATCTTCAAGGCAAAGAAACGGGTGACATGGAACTCCCTGAAGATATTTTCAATGTTGCCGTTAAACCAGAAGTGGTGCATGAAGTGTTTATCGCTCAGATGAACAACCAGCGTGAATCTTGGGCTGACACCAAGAACCGCGGTGAAGTTCGTGGTGGTGGTAAAAAACCATGGGCTCAAAAAGGTACCGGACGCGCCCGTCACGGTTCCATCCGTTCCCCAATTTGGAAAGGTGGCGGTGTAACCTTCGGTCCATTATCTATCCGCAATTATAAAACTAAGATCAATAAAAAGACTCGTCGCCTCGCAACCAAAATGTGTCTCAGCGACAAAGCGCAAAGCGGCGCCCTCTGGATCGTGGAAGATTTCAACTTTGCTGAGTCAAAAACAAAACTCATGGCTGCAGCTTTGAAAGCAATTCCTACCAAACAGAAATCTTTCCTGATTGTCTCTGCCAGTAACGACGCTAACCTGATCCGTGTATCACGCAACGTTCCACGTGTTAAGAATCAAGTTGCAACCGACCTTTCGGTAATGGACTTGCTCCAGAGCCAAGCAGTCGTGATCACGAAGGAAGCAATTGAAAAAATTGTTACCACGTTTAAAAAATAATCTACTTACCTTAGCTAAGCCGCCTGAATATGGGAATACTTGATCGCTTTACCAAAAAGCAAGTTGAAGAAAAACTTAATGGTGAACAGACACCAGTTGAAAAGAAATCAACTCCAGTTAAGGCTGCTAAAAAAACTAAAGCTACGAGTGATACTGCCGAAGTCGCTGATAAGAAAAAAGTTACCCAGCACGGAACATCCTACCGCGTGCTCGTTCGTCCGATGGTAACTGAAAAAACTGCTCACCAAGAAAGTGTTAATAAATATACCTTTGTGGTAGAAAAGAATGCTACCAAAGGACAAGTAAAACGTGCGATCCACGAATTGTATGGTGTCATGCCGGTTGGTGTTGCGGTAGCGCACATCCAGGGCCGCCGCGTTCGCTTCGGTAAATTTGCCGGCAAACGCAGTGACTTTAAAAAGGCAATTATCACCCTCCCGAAAGGCAGTTCTATTACCATTCACGAAGGCGTCTAATTCTCATCCCCTTGTATGGCTATTAAAATTTACAAACCAACATCTCCTGGCCGCCGCGAATCGAGTGTCGATGCGTTTGCCGATATTACTAAGCATAAACCAGAAAAGAGCCTGATTAAAATTTTGCAACCAAAAAGTGGTCGCAACAACCAGGGTCATATTACGGTTCGTCATCAGGGTGGTGGAGCTAAGAAATTTTATCGTATTGTTGATTTCAAACAACAGCGTTATGGTGTTGAAGCAAAAGTACTCGCAATTGAGTACGACCCTAACCGTACACCACGCATTGCCTTGATTGAATATACCGACAATGTTAAATCCTACATCCTTGCACCAGAAGGTTTGACAGTAGGAGATGTGATCAAGTCTGAAAAGGGTGTGAACGAAGCAAAGGTTGGTAACCGCATGCCCCTTGAATTTATCCCGGTTGGTTTGTTGGTCCACAACGTTGAGTTAACCCCAGGCAAAGGCGGACAGATGGTTCGCGGTGCTGGTATGGTAGCTCAATTGGTTGGCGCTGAAGGACGATATGCTCAGCTCAAATTACCTTCTGGCGAAGTTCGCGCGATTCTGAAAGAATGTGCTGCAACGATTGGTATGCTTGGCAACTCTGACCGCCGTTTGGTGCGCTGGGGTAAAGCTGGACGTATGCGTCACCGCGGTATCAAACCAACGGTTAAAGGTAAGAATATGAACCCGGTAGATCACCCACACGGTGGTGGTGAGGGTCATAGTCCGATCGGTCAGAAGCGTGGTCCGCAGACAGTGTATGGTAAAGCCGCTCGTGGTGTCCGTACTCGTCAGCCACAGAAATGGAGTAACAAGTTTATTATCAAATCACGCCGCGCCCGCGCCTAAACCCGCGACCTGCCTGCCGGTAGGCAAGATAACACTTATTTAATACTGTATGTCTAGAAGCTTAAAAAAAGGTCCTTACGTTGATCCTCGCGTCCTCAAGAAAGTGCAAGCGCTTAAGGACAGTGGTAAACGCGCGCCAATTAAAACCTGGTCTCGCGCTTGTGTTATAACGCCTGAAATGGTTGGTTTGACCTTTTTGGTGCATAACGGTAAGGATTTTTTGAGTGTTTTGGTTGAAGAAAATATGGTCGGGCATCGTTTGGGTGAAATGTCACCAACCCGTAAGTTTATTCGCCACGGTGGTAAGATGGCTAAGGATGAAGCTGCTGGCAAAGCAGCTGCCCCAGCCGCTCCTGCTAAAAAGAAATAATTTTTGCATATGAAGGAAGTACAAGCTCACTTACGATTTCTCCGCATGAGTCCACGCAAGGTCCGCCTCGTTGCCGATCTTATCCGTGGCAGCCGCGTGGAGCGCGCCGTTACTACATTGTCTGTTTTGAACAAAGTAGCCGCTGAACCAATTTTGAAACTTTTGAAATCAGCGATCGCTAACGCTACGCACAACTTTTCAATGTCCGTTGCCACGCTTAAAGTTGCTACCATCACGGTGGACGGTGGACCATCCCTGAAACGCTGGATGCCAAAAGCACATGGACGCGCCACTCCAGTACGCGAACCTACTTCACACATTACGATCGTTTTATCTGAAATGACTGGTAACGGCAAGACACCGGTAATCGCAAAAGAAGAAAAAGTAATTGATGCTACGGAAGTTACTGAGGAAACAAAAGAAACTAAACCAAAGAAAGCACCGGCCAAAAAGAAAACTGCTGCCAAAGCAAAGACCAAATAATTTTACTCCATCTCTCTAAAGCTCTAATGCTATGGGTCACAAAGTACATCCGAAAATTCATCGCATTCCCTTCATCTTTCCATGGGATTCTCGCTGGTTTGGACGCGGTCGTCAATTCCCAGAATTTTTGAAGCAGGAAGTGCAGACACGTCAGTATCTGATGAAGAAATTGCGTGAAGCTGGAATTGATTCCATGAGTATTGAGCGTACCCCAAAGGAATTTACGATCACGATTCTCGCTGCTAAACCGGGTGTTATTATCGGCCGCTCTGGACAGGGTCTTGAAGAACTTCGTAAAGAGATTGAGAAAAAGATTTTGGGCTTTAGCCTCCGGGTTAAACTCAATATCCAGGCAGTTACGAACCCAGCTCTATCGGCTGCAATCGTGGCTCAGAGTGCAGCGGATGAGATCGAACGCCGCTTACCATTCCGCCGCGTTATGAAGCAGGCTATTCAGAAAGTAATGTCAGCTGGCGCTAAAGGAGTTAAAATGAAAATGGGTGGACGCTTGAACGGTGCTGAAATTGCTCGTACTGAAAAATTGGCTGATGGAAAAATGTCCCTGATCACTATTCGCAGCAACGTTGATTACGCTACAGCGGAAGCTCAGACAATGTATGGTAAAATTGGTATCAAAGTCTGGATCTATCATGGTGAAACCTTTGGCCGCCAAGATAAGTTTGAACAAAAACAACCAACTAACAACGAACAGCCTAAGGCTGCCCCACGTCAAACAGGAGGTCGCAAGTAAATAACTGATCCATTGTTAAATTGTTAAAGTGCTAAATTGTTTGAGAAATGCTCCAGCAATTTAACAATATAACAATTTAGCAATGGGTTCATATGCTAACTTTGGGGTAAGTAATTACCTTTCTAAAACACGATGATTTGAAATTTCTAGTATGCTTTTACCTAAAAAAGTACAACACCGCAAATGGCATAAAGGCCGCCGCCGTCAAAAGGGTGTGGCAACGCGTGCTCATAGTCTCAGCTTTGGGGATTTCGGTCTCAAAAGTGAGAGCTATGGCTGGGTAACCAGTCGTCAGATTGAAGCTGTTCGCCGCGTTTTGACTCGCTATGTCCGCCGTGGTGGTAAGATCTGGATTCGTGTTTTCCCCGACAAGCCAGTTACCAAAAAAGGTAACGAAACTCCGATGGGTGGAGGTAAAGGTGCGCCGGATCATTATGTTGCTGTCGTAAAGCCTGGTACAATGCTCTTTGAGATGGTTGGTGTTACACCAGAATCTGCTAAAGAAGCAATGAACCTCGCTGGGTACAAGTTTGGTCTCAAGACCCGCTTTATTGAAAAACAAAAATAAATTGTATGGAATTTGCTGAATTAAAAACTAAAAGTGTTGCTGAACTCAAGCAGATTTTAGCCGAGCAGCGTGCCCTCGTTCGCGAGTACCGCTTTAAAGCTAAAGCCAATGCCCTCAAACAGGTGCACTTGGTTCCGATTGCTCGCAAAATTATTGCGCGGATTGCCATGCTCTTAAAAGATAAACAAAAAGCTTAATATGGAAACAACTATTAAAAAACAATTACGTCAATTTACCGGGCTCGTGGTTTCAACTGGTATGCAGAAAACTATCACGGTTAAAATTGACATGATGAAAATGCACCAGAAGTACCAGAAAAGCTACCGCGTGAGTAAGAAATACCATGTGCATGATGAAAAGGGTGAAGCCAAAGTTGGTGATATGGTTGGATTCAAAGAATGCCGCCCGCTATCGAAGACCAAGCGCTGGACTTTGACCTCAGTTTTAAAAAAGTAATCACGAGATTTTAATTTTGCTAGTATGATCCAACACCGCTCCATGCTGAATGTCGCAGATAATGCCGGCGCTAAAAAGCTCCAGTGTATTCGCGTCCTTGGCGGCTACAAAAAACGCTATGCCCAGATCGGGGATATTATTACCTGCGTCGTCAAAGAAGCAGCTCCTCGCGGCATCGTTAAAAAGAGTGAGGTTGTTCATGCTGTAATTGTTCGCCAGCGCAAAGAATACCGTCGCGTTGACGGAACGTATATCCGCTTTGATGAAAATGCCGCTGTAATTGTTGATAGAAAGACCAAAGAACCAAAGGGTTCCCGTATCTTTGGACCGATCGCTCGCGAGCTAAGAACCAAAGGTTTCCAAAAAATTATTTCTTTAGCTCCGGAAGTTTTATAAACCTCCCTCCCTCATATCGATTATGAAAATTAAAACTAACGACAACGTAAAAGTCATCAGCGGTAAAGACAAGGGTAAGACCGGTAAGGTCATCCAGGTTTTTAAGGCTGAAGGAAAAATCGTTGTTGAAGACGTTAACAAAATCAAAAAACATATTCGCTCCCGCAAACAAGGCGAAAAAGGACAGGTAATCGAGCTTTCCGGCCCTTTGGCTGTAAGCAAGGTTATGCTGGTCTGCCCGCGCTGCAGTAAGCCAACTAGGGTCGGAGCGAAAATCGATGGGGACAAAAAGTTCCGTGTTTGTTCTAAATGCCACGAGGTAATCTAACTTTTTATATGACGAAAAATCTGTACGAACGCTATAAAACTGAAATTGTCCCAAGTCTCATGAAAGATGCTGGGTACAAGAACGTCATGCAGGTACCAAAGGTTACCAAAGTGGTCGTTAATGTTGGTGTTGGTCGCTTTGTGAAAGAAGCCAACTTTATTGATAACGTTGAAAAAGTTTTAACTAAGATTACTGGACAGAAGCCAATCCGCACCAAAGCCAAGAAATCTATTTCCAACTTCAAAATTCGTGAAGGTATGGAAATTGGTGTGGTCGTAACGCTTCGTGGTCCTCAGATGTACCAATTCCTCGAAAAATTACTTCGTGTTACCTTCCCTCGTGTCCGTGACTTCCACGGTATCTCCGATAAAGCGTTTGATCGCCAGGGAAACTACACGATTGGTTTTAAAGAAAATATCGCTTTCCCAGAAGTTAAGATGGAAGAAATTGATAAAGTCCACGGTTTACAGATCATCGTTGCTACCACTGCCAAGAACAAAGACGAAGGAAAAAAGTTGTTGTCGGCACTTGGTTTCCCTTTTAGTAAATAATTTTCCAGCATACTTGTATGGCTACTCAAGGACAAATCGCCAAATCAAATCGTAAACCAAAATTCTCTACTCGTATTGTTCGTCGCTGCTGGAAATGCGGTCGCCGACGTGGGTTTATGAGACATTTTGAGCTTTGCCGTATTTGTTTTCGAGAGCTTGCCAACAACGGAAAGATCCCGGGGATCCGCAAGTCGAGTTGGTAATTATCTATTTTCAAAAAGCCTATCCAAATCTAAAAATACTTAATGTATGATGACTGATCCAATCGCTGACATGTTAACCCGCATTCGGAATGCCTCCATGGTCCATAAGAAGGACGTGGCCATTCCGTTCTCCAAGGTCAAGATGGCTATTGCCGCAATCTTGGTGCGCGAAGGTTATTTGACCAAAGCGGAAGAACTGGTTGACAAACACCCGTACCTTTTGGTGACCCTCAAATACAACAATGGCACGCCAGCTATTCAGCATATCAAGCGCGTCAGTACTCCAGGACACCGTCAGTACATCAAAAAGGATAGCATTAAACGTATTTTGAACGGTTACGGACTCGCTATTTTGTCTACATCGCAAGGCATGCTGACTGACCAAGAGGCACGTAAGGCTGCTGTCGGAGGCGAACTTATTTGCGAGATTTATTAAACTTTTTTACGCATATGTCTCGTATTGGAAAAAAAATCCTTACCTTGCCAGCCGGCGTAACGGTTGAAATTACAGCGACTAACGTTACGATGAAAGGCCCTAAGGGTGAACTGAAAATGGCCCTTCACCCACATATTACTATCGTTAAAAACGAATCAGAACTTTCGGTTACGACAGTAAATGAAGAGAATAAGCGCGATCGCGCTCTCTGGGGAACGTTTGCCAGCCTCCTTGAAAACATGCTTGAAGGCGTGACCAAGGGTTTCAAGAAACAGCTCGAAATCAACGGTGTTGGTTACAAAGCTGCGCTCAAAGGCAAGGCCCTTGCTCTCGAAGTTGGTTTTTCTCACCCGGTAAACTTCGACGCCCCACCTGGAATTACGTTCACTGTTGAAAAAAATCTGATTACGGTTGAGGGTATCGATAAACATTTGGTTGGTGAAACGTCTGCTCAGATTCGCGCTATCAAAAAACCTGAACCATATAAAGGCAAAGGTATTAAATATCTTACTGAAGTTATCCGCCGCAAGGCCGGTAAGACAGCCGCGAAAGGCGCGTAATCTCTATTATTTGTATGAAAAGATTGTTAACTACAACTAAAAATAAATTACGCCAGGTCAGACACCTCCGCGTTCGCGCGATGGTAAAAGGCTCGGCTGAAAAACCTCGTCTTTCGGTGTTCCGTAGCAACAAAGCAATGGAACTCCAGCTTATTGACGATGCTGCCGGCAAAACATTGTGTGCTGTGAAAACAACCGATGTCAAAGGCAAGGCTGAGGGACGCACTGCCAAAGCTGCAGTTGGCTACTTAGCTGGCAAAATGTTGGCTGAGAAAGCAACCGCCAAAGGAATCAAAACGGTTGTGTTTGATCGTGGTGGATATAACTACCATGGACGCGTTGCAGCTGTTGCAGACGGTGCCCGTGAAGGCGGTCTTACTTTTTAATATTATTTTTCCGAAATTATTTTGACGTAGTATGCAAAAACCATCCGATCACAAACGAGGTCGACGCAATGAAGAAAAGAGTGAATTTGAACAATACATTCTTGATTTGGCGCGCGTAACTCGTGTTACCGAAGGTGGCAAGCATATGAGCTTTCGCGTCTGTATCATCCTTGGTGATCGTCATGGCCGCGTTGGCTACGGTGTTGCCAAAGGCGCTGATGTCCAGCTTGGTGTAGAAAAAGCAGTTCACCAGGCAAAGAAACGCATGATCACCGTACCAATTATCAATGAAACAATTCCTCACGCTGTTGTACGTAAGTTCAAAGCTGCCGAGGTAATGCTTAAGCCAGCTCCAAAAGGTTCCGGTATTATTGCTGGTGGCGCTGTTCGCTCTGTACTTGATCTCGCCGGTATTCCGAATGTTTCTTCAAAAATTTTAGGTAAAACCAAAAACAAAATTGCGATTGTCAAAGCGACGTTTGATGCCTTAAAGAGTTTTAAGCGCATGGCCCCTAAAAAACGTGTGGAAGTAAAAGCCTAAGCTTACTTGACCGCCATCTAATTACATTTGTATGTTACAACCTCACACAATCAAAGCTGCCAAAGGCGCCAAGCACCGCGTAAAACGCGTCGGTCGTGGTAACGCTTCTGGACATGGTACTTCCTCCACTCGTGGTGGCAAGGGTCAAACTGCTCGCTCTGGTGGTCAGCGCGGCAACCAAGCTCGCAGCTTCAAACGTCTCCTTCAGTCAACTCCAAAACTGCGTGGTTTTACGAGTTTCAAAATTCGCCCGGTTGAAGTGTATCTTGAAGACTTGGAAAAACATTTTGCAGCTGGGGACCTTATCACCATCGCCACACTTCAGGAAAAACATCTTATTCCTCCAATGGCAAAATCAGCCAAGATTTTGAGTTCCGGAACAATTAGCAAGAAATTCAAACTCGAAGGTATTAAGACTACCAAGGCTGCTCTTGAAAAAATCACCGCAGCTGGTGGTGAAGTTAAGTAATCGAAGTGTATCGTTTATCAGTTTTAAAGTCCGTATGGTCGACTTTTGAGACTGTAGGGACTTTATTGCTTTAAAAAACAACTTCTATGTGGGAAAAAATTCAAAAAATTTGGACCGTTAAGGATGTTCGCAACAAGCTTTTGTTCGTTTTGGCCATGCTTGTCTTGTATCGCCTGTTGGCCCACATTCCAATTCCAGGCGTGAATGTTGTTAACTTGCGCAATTACTTAGCCAGTAATCAGATTTTAGGTTTGCTCAATGTTTTTTCTGGTGGAACGCTTCAGAACTTCTCAATCATCATGCTTGGTGTTGGACCGTACATTACCGCTTCGATTATTATCCAGCTCCTAACCATGCTTATTCCGAGCATGGAAGAACTGAGTAAAGAAGGGGAATCTGGCCAACAGAAATTAAGTTTGTATACTCGCTGGCTGACACTGCCACTCGCATTCCTTCAGGGCTATGCGACTATCAGGCTTTTGACTCAATCTTCGTCACTCCCAATTTTAACGGATCTTACTTTTTTCCGCCTCGCAACTATTTTGGTTACGATCACCGCCGGTACCATGTTTCTCATGTGGATTGGTGAACTTATCAATGAAAAGAAAGTTGGTAATGGTGTGTCACTCCTCATCTTTGCCGGTATTGTGGCTTCGCTCCCCGGGACGCTCCGTAATGCCCTTATCAACTACGATCCATCGAATCTTTCACTTTTCATTATTTTCGCGATCATCATAATTGTAACGATCGTTGGAGTTGTCTTTATCAGTGAAGGCCAGCGCAATATTCCGGTTACCTACGCTAAACAGATGCGTGGTCAGCAGGCCTATGGCGGCGCAAGCACGCATTTGCCATTCCGCGTGAACATGGCCGGCGTTATTCCGATTATCTTTGCGATTTCGCTCATCCTCTTCCCGTCCATGATTGCACAGTTTTTTGTGAATGCAAAAAGTTTGTGGCTCGCTAATTTGGCAGCAGGTACGATTACGCTTTTTCAGAATCAAATCTTCTACGCCGGCTTGTATTTTGCGCTCGTCGTTGGTTTTACGTTCTTTTACACTGCTGTTATTTTCCATCCTCAGAAGATTGCCGAAAATCTGCAGAAGCAGGGTGGCTTTATTCCGGGTATTCGTCCAGGAAAGGAAACCGAAAAATACATTGGTCAGACCATGAATCGTTTAAATTTAATCGGCGCCTTGTTCTTGGGTATTATTGCTATCCTGCCGCTAGCTGTTCAGGGTTTCTCCGGCACCCAAGCCTTCACTATTGGAGGTACAAGTATGCTCATCGTTGTTGCAGTAGCGATTGAAACCGCCAAGCAGATTGAAGCGCAGCTCACGGTGCACGAGTACGACAAGGTTTAAAAAAATTTTACTAAAAAATCCCGACTTGATCGGGATTTTTTATTTTTAAGCATATAAAAGAAGAAGCCCGCAGCGGTTGAGACCGTGCGGGCACGAGAGGGAGGGGGGGGCGGGGTCAGTTGAACTCGAGCGGGTCCGTGGTGGGGCCGCTGAACGAGAGGCTTGCGCCACTCGACTCCCCCGTTGCGATGACGATCACGCCGATCTGGAGGCTCTCTCCGGCTTTGGTAGTCGCGCCGTTGACCCGGAGGCCGATCTGCTGCGGCGACCCAGGGGCGACGATGATGGGTCCGGAATCGCACTTCAGAGGCTTGTCGGTACACTGGTCGGCACCGGCCGACCAGGTGCACTTCTCGAGGATCTGGAACGAGATCGTTTCACCGCTCTTCAGTCGCGTGGAGAGGCCGTAGCACGCTGCCCTGGAGACGTTGTCGGCGGCGTCGATAAAGTTGAGGTAGCCCCCGAGATCGGGGACGGCGGTGCCGAGCATCCGTGCGATGAACTGGGTGACAAGCACCCGTTCACAGGGGAACTCGCCCAGGTACAGGTCGCGCTTCATCGTGCCCGGGTTGTAGCCGTACGCGGGCCCGGTGGCCGGGAGGCTGAGTGTGCCCTCCATGGCGAGGACGTCCGGGGTGCCGGCCGCCACGTTGATCGAGGGCTTCAAGGCCGGCACGAGCTGGCAGATGCCCCGGATGGGCTGCTCCTTCAGGTCGGGCTTCATGGACATGTCCGCGGGGGAGAGGTCGCGTGCCGGGGTTGGGGGCGGAGAGTCGCCACCCACCCGACAGCAGTTGGTAAACAGAAAAAGCAAAAGAACAAACTTGCTACGTCGCATGGTTCCTCCCTGGCGTCTGTTGGCCAGCGAATATATTGCACAAGCATGGAATATATTCGTTAATCAACGAAGTAAAAAGCTACCATATATTGCCTGTTTTGGCAATATACACGTTAAGATGTAGATGCTAAAATTAATTGAAATAAAAAATCCCGATCAAGTCGGGATTTTTTATTTGTGCACCAGGCGCGAAGGACT
>CAZECR010000021.1:13832-18410 GCA_964510495.1 uncultured Gammaproteobacteria bacterium | reverse complement strand
TAATTGTTACTATCGTCCGCAGCGGTAGCAAACTGGAGCGCAGGATCGGGAGACAGAAACTCAAGCGTCGTGCTCGCAATTTGCCAAACGCGCGGAGAATTAATAACTACTACTTTTGCACCTGATTCTTTTTGGACACTATCCCATACCCGCCAGTACGGATCATTTTCTTTTGACGTACCGTTCGTAATAATCTCACCAACCTTATAACGTTTAACTACATCTACGCAACCACCGTAGTGATCAAGATCGGGGTGTGTAACCAGAACGTAGTCAATTGATCGATCATAAAAAGGCAATTTCGCACCAAGACGAGCAAGCACTCCGGCATTCGGACCACAATCCACGAGCATTTTCTGACCATTACGAAACTGAATGAGCGTGCTATCACCCTGGCCAATGTTAAGAGCAATTACTTTAAACTGATGAGTTTCACGATAACTCCACGCGCCGTACCAAGTAGCAACGCAGGCAAAAATCCCAGCTACCACAAGACCCGCACACCATCCAGCGATTACCCTCCTTGATAAACGCATATTATTTTGAAGCAACAAGGATTTGATTTACCCAAACTTCTTTTTCTTTCACTATAATTTCTTCTACCCCAAACGCCAGACTTTCTAAAATCTCTCGGATCTTTTCGGGACGATGATAATACGAATCAATTTTGATCACTCCTTGTTTTGTTTCGACTTCAGGTGCTTCTTTTTGATTAATATTTGTTACGATTAATTTTCCATTGGGCTTCAGCACACGATAGACTTCGTCAAAGAAACGAGTTGGATCTTTGAGGTGCACAATGAGAAAGGCGGCTACAACAAAATCAAAATGATTATCCGGAAAAGGCAAACTTTCCGCGTCACCAACAACGGTTTCGATTTTGGTTTTAATTTTTGTTTTTAACACCCTTAGCATTTCTTCTGAAACATCAAGTGCCGTTAGGTGCGCACCTCGTTTAACGAGTTCAACCGCCAAGCGACCGGTTCCCGCACCAACATCTAAAATAGTTTTGCCGGCAAGATCACCAAACAATGGCAGCACTTTTTGTTGCTCAAAACTATTGAGGTATTTTTCTTTTTTGTCGTAGGTTGAAGCGACCAGATCGTAACCGGTTTGTGAATTATGGATTTTTATTTTTGACTTTAACATAACAAAATACAAAACAAAAAATATAAATTAATTGAACGACTTTCTAACAGTACGAATACTTGCTCCCAGCATGTTGGCAATTTCAACAGTTTCCTTTAACAGTCTCGTAACCGAATCTTTATTTGCTTTATGCGAATCTCTTAGTAAGCCGAGCCAAAATTTACTTTCATTAGCTGATTTTAAAGCATGATTTAAGAAGACCGCAAAATCTTTTGGGGAATTTCCCCCTTGCGATTCTGCGATATTAGCCCCAATACTTGTGCCGCTACGAAGTACTTGTTTTGAAATAACCTGAACACTCCAATCATTCTTGTTCAAAGTATCTAGCAACTTGATTAACTGAAGCGCATATTTATAAGATCTGTATTTAAGATTATTTTCTTCAACCATATGCACAATATTTTGTATTTTTTACTTTGTATTTAAAATTTTTTGGCAGTCGCTCGTGCCTCACTTCTCGCAATGACAATAAATAAAGCTACATACAACCCAACCATCCCCCACCATGGCAGCGCAAAATCGAGGGACGACCAAGATTTTGATCCAAAGAAAGTAACGACCAGTATAACATATTTAAGACCAACGCTGGCAACCCAGGCAACTATCTGGCCTAGTGGAAAATACAGAAAACTTATAATGAGCGAAACAAAACCAAAGAGCATGAGCCATGGGATACACCATAATACTAACACATTAACGAGTGGCGCGACGGTTGATAACCGGCCGAATTGAAACAAGATGAGTGGTAAGGTGGCAGTAATAGCTGAAAGTGTCGCAATGAAGGTTTCATAGAGTCCTGCCAGCACAGCTGGTTTAACTAACGTCGGCAGGGCTGTTTCAAGAAGCGGTGAAATGTACACGAGTCCGAGTGTGGCTAAAAAAGATAATTGGAAACCAACATCCCATACGAGCACATAGGGATTTAAGAGTGTCATGCTTGCAGCAGTAAGGACAAGAACATTACTAATCCGTGACAATCGCCCTAGTTGCCGAGCGATAAGTACGAGGCTCCCCATAATACCCGCACGCACGACCGATGACGAAGCGCCCGTAAAAATAACAAAGAGAAAAATAATACCAAGAATGAACCAAAAAGCGCGTCGCCTCGATAAACCGCCAATCATAAACAAGCTTGCGAGCACCGTGCCAATAATCGTAATATTAAACCCCGATACCGCAATAATATGCGTAACCCCCGTACGACTAAAATTAGTGGTGAGCTCAGAGGGTAAACCACTTTTACTCCCATACAAGAGCCCGGCCATAAAACTAGCTTCTGGCTCGGTCCAAAGTTTAGCTAGCTGATCGCCAACTTGTGCTTTAAAAGACAAAATATATCGCAGAGCAACATTGCCATCCCCGCCTGATTCCGCGCTAATGATCGGATGACTGCATACCGACCAAATATCTTGCCTGGCTAAATACTTATCATACCGAAACGCGCCATCGTCTGCTACGAAAGGCGCTTCGAGCAAACACTTGATACGCAGCTTGTCGCCGTACTGAAATGCCGGATACGAACGATTTTTTACGAGCATTTTTCCCACAACAGTGTGATCAGCAGAATTCTCCGTAATTTTTTCAGCAGCCACGACGTACTGTGTTTCACCTATACGCACGTCGGGCTCAGCACTCACATACCCCGTCACTACTACCGGCCGCCCATTAAAATACCTCAGATACTCAGGTGATTTTGCAGGAAAAGTTACTAAAAATCTGATGGCGCCCAAAATAAAAAATATGATAACGAGAAAAATAAATCGCGCACTCACCCTACGCCAGCATACAATCGCCAAGAAGCTAGTAATAAAAAAGGCAACAAAACACGGATACAAAAAGTAGCTGGTATCAAAAAATGAAAAACTGGCGGCGCCAAGCATAAACGAAAAACAAAACGCTAAAAACGTTTTGCTTCGTGAAGTAATTAGTTTAGCATACGCTCCCCCAAGCATATAAATATTTTATTTCCAATCTCTGCCAATACTACCCGAGTATAAACGACTCCTTAAATTCTTCGGCAGTGTACGCAATAGCAGTTTTCATTGAGGCTTATTTTACAGCTTCAAAGGCAATATACAATGTCTGGAGTAACCGCTGACCAATATCATTATTAGTGATCGCAACCCGTCGCCAAGCAAATTTAGCAGTGCTTGTTGGTTTATCGCCGGAGAAAATACTGACCGCACCTTTATAGCCCAGCTGCTCAGCAATTTCTTTTGTTGCCTCATTGTAAAGACCAAAGGGGTATGCCACTGTTGTTATGGGGACGTGTAATTCTTTTTCGAGCAACGTTCTACTTTCGCTGAGCTGATACCGCTGTTTATCTTCGGAAATACTTTTAAGCGATAGATGATTCACTGTGTGCGAACCTATTTCAACAAGCCCGCTGTTTTCAAGCTCGCGAAGCATGCTCCACGTAAGGCTACCGTGCTTACCAATATCCTGCGTTATCACATATTCAGTAGCTGGAATATTATACTTTTTAAGAATCGGAAATACATGGGTGTAAAAACTGCGGTAGCCATCGTCAAAGGTTAGTACAAGCGTTTTATCGGGCGGGGTCGAACTTGCAGTAAAAAGCTCGAGAGCTGTGTTTACAGTAACAAACGTGTACCCCTGATCAAGCAGAAAACTAATCTGCTGCTCAAAAACACTTGGCAACACTGTGAAACGAAGTTGTTTAAGTGGTGGATGATCATCCACCTGATGGTACATGAGAATGCCAAAGTGCACATCAGGTTTTTTGAGCGGATTAGTAGTAAATGTCGAAGAAACGCTCCTAACAGCGTCTTCGTAGTCAGCAACACTATCCAGATATTCCTGAGTATTTGCCAGCGACGTTAAACGTGATTCGTGTACCCGTACTTTTATAACAACAATAGTTGCCGCAGCGATAATGCCGACAGCGAGAGCCGTTAAAAAAATGAGAATACTTTTTTTACCCATACGGACAAGCGCGTGGGAACAAAAACATTAGACCACGATACTTACTAATTTTCCTTTAACGTAAATTATTTTTTTCGGCTCCTTGCCTTCGAGTTTGGCTACAATTTTATCACTCGCGAGGGCCAATTTTTTAACCGCATCTTCTGATAACTCTTTAGAGACAATCAATTGATCACGAACTTTGCCGTTTACCTGAATAACCAATGTAAAGGTATCATCCACAAGCCACTGTGAGTCCGCGATTGGCCATTCGGCCAGCGCAACGCTTCCTTCGTTCTTAAGAACATCACCCCAGAGCTCTTCGGTAATATGCGGCGCAAACGGAGCCAAAACTTTGATGAGCATTTCGTAAACTGTTTTTGCGATACTTGTAAAACCACTCATTTCATTCATAAACTCCATCATCTTAGCAACCGCTGTATTGAATTTCATTTCATCAATATCTGTCGTAACTTTAGCGACCAAACGGTGAGCTAATTTATA
>CAZECR010000021.1:9890-13732 GCA_964510495.1 uncultured Gammaproteobacteria bacterium | reverse complement strand
TCAAACAAAAATTGATTCCAGAAACGAGAATACAGCAAATGCAGCACCGTATGTTCATTGCCACCATTGTACCAATCGACCGGCGCCCAGTACTTCAATTTTTCTGAAGCGGCGAAAGCTCTGTCGTTGTCGGGGTCCATATAGCGCAACCAATACCAACTCGACCCGGCCCAGTTCGGCATCGTGTCGGTTTCGCGCTTTGCTAGGCCGGCGCATGTGGGACAGGTCGTATTCACCCAGTCCGTAATTTTAGACAACGGCGACTCTCCAGTATCGGTCGGTTCGTATTTTTCGACCGGTGGGAGCGTAAGTGGTAATTGATCTTCGGGCACTGGAACATAACCGCACTTGTCACAGATTACAATCGGAATCGGTTCGCCCCAATAGCGCTGGCGCGAAAAGACCCAGTCACGGAGTTTGTAATTGGTTTTGGCAACACCGAATTTCTCGGTAATTTTTTCTCGAGCCTCTTGAGAGGTCAAGCCTGAAAATTCTCCGGAATTAATTACAATACCGTCATCAGGCAGCGCCATTCCACCGGAAGAAAACCAGTTCCATTCAAAAGGTCCGTCGACCACATTCACGAATTTACCTGCGTCAGCAGCCGGTATCCAAACAGGATCATGTTTGTCGCTTTCAGCTGCTTCCACCCCGTTCTTTGTTTCATCATCGAGCTCAAAATACAATGGATGAATTTCGGCATACCGATTTTCATCTTTATGTGCTGCATAGTAGGTGGTATGAAATTCCACTCCAAGCGATCGAATAAAACGAATATTTGTATACCCTGTTTCCTCGATAATTTCGCGTTTCGCTGCCTCAACCACATCTTCTCCCTCTTCTACCCCGCCAATAATAAAGGTGTGCGGTAGACGGCTGCCCCAGACTGCACCTTTCCACGAAAGCATCAAAATCGCCCCGTCACTTTTACGACAGACAATAGCATGGACTGTTTTGCGGCGGACTGTTTTTTTGCCCAGGATCGGTGGATTGGCTGTTTCAGTAAATAGCGGCGCGACTACTTGCCTTACGGGTATATTATACTTTTTTGCAAAATCAAAATCGCGTTCATCATGCGCTGGCACGCCCATTACTGCCCCCGTACCCACAGTCGCCACAACATAATTGGTAATCAGCACAGGCACCGATTCACCTGTTGCCGGGTTAACAGCCATCACACCAGTCGGCATACCGGTTTTTTCCGGCTCTTCGCGTGTGTTCATAACGGCCCTAGCAGCAATGACTTCGTCAATGTAGGCAGTGACTCCAACTGTAGTCTGCCACCCTGCTTCGAGCCATTTTTTGGCAACCTCAGGGGCAATCGCAATATAGGTAACACCGAACAGCGTATCCGGGCGCGTGGTAAAAACGGTTACGGAATATTTTCCATCGGGCTCGCCTGCCACCTGAAGTGGAAAGGTAATTTCGGCGCCTTCACTTTTGCCGATCCAATTTTGCTGCTGCGCTTTGGCTTCGGGAATATAATTTACTTCTTCTAAACCTTGTAATAATTTTTCTGCATATTTAGTGATTGCCAGCATCCACTGTTCTTTGTTGCGTGCTTCGACGGGCGTGCCGCAGCGCTCGCAGCAGCCGCTGACCACTTCTTCGTTCGCGAGACCGATCTTATCTTTCGGACACCAGTTAATAGGTTGATTTTTTTTGTAGGCAAGTCCTGCTTTAAAAAATTGTAAAAATAACCACTGTGTCCATTTATAATATTTGGGATCTGTTGTGTCGATAACGCGCGACCAATCAAAACCAAATCCGAGCGATTTAAGTTGGCGCGTAAAGGTGGCAATATTTTCAGCCGTAACTTCAGCTGGTGGACGACCAGTTTTAATGGCGTAATTTTCAGTAGGGAGCCCAAAGGCATCAAAACCAATTGGATAGAGCACGTTGAACCCTTCCATTCTTTTTTTGCGGGAAACGACGTCCATAGCCGTGAAGGGGCGCGGATGACCTACGTGCAAACCCGCACCCGACGGGTACGGAAATTCAATGAGGGCGTAAAACTTTTGTCTTTGTGCATCATCGCTCGCAGCAAAAGTCTGGTTGGCGTCCCAATATTTTTGCCATTTCTTTTCAATTGCCTCCGGATTGTACTTTTTCATAACGTAGTAACTAATCATCTATAGGTTTGAATAGAACTAGTTTACTCAAAATACCAAGTAAAATCAAGCAAAACAAAAAAGACGAAAAATTCGTCTTTTTTGTTTCTGACGCTGCGACTACGAGCAACGTCCCTGCCCAAAATGGGATTTGATAAGAACAAAGAATGTACGCTAGCACCCTGAAGCGCGGTGAGTGGTCAATTACTGAACGCAGACCTGGCGCATGTAGAGCAGCCCCTTGTTCCACGGAACCGGAAGCACGTTCATACGCACGAGGTTACCTTGCCCGGGCACGGGCCTGCGCGTCGAGGGCCGGATGGTGAATTGCTCTTGACCACTCCTGGGATAGACGAGCCCGGGAACGATCTCACCTCCGACCAAGCCCTTGGGACAGGTCAGGGTGCTGGATCCATTCACACAGCTGACCGTGGAGGTACGAGTAGCGCCCGGCCCCACGAAAAAGTGAGGCATGCCATCGGCAAGATCGAGCTGACAGGAGACTCGGCGACCCGTTTCCTGCCTTTGAAGCACAAAATTTTTCGGATCACCCTGGTGGTACTGGGCGACGGCAAGCAAGCTGGGGCTGCATCCCGAAGCCATGACGAGTAGGCCTGCGGCAAGCGGACGAGCGAACTTTTTCACGACTGACTCCTCGATTGGGTTGTTAAGCCCTGACATCTTACATTAAAAAACCCAAACGTCAAGCTTCGCAATAAAAACCTACTGCCCCGACACAACTACGATGTACTGGCGTATCTACCTATCGCTGACACATGCGACAAAAATGCGTTCCGCGACCGGCAACCTTTGTTTTTTCAATTATTCCAGTTTTACAGGTTTTACAACGAGCATTTTTGGAGCCATACACTTTAAGGTGGGCGGAAAAATTTCCTTTGTTGCCTTCGCTATCAATATAGTTGTTAAAGGTGGTGCCTCGAAATTTAATTGCTTTTTTAATAATAGCGTTCGACGCTTGGTACAACTTCTTAATTTCGGCCGATGTTAACGTGGCTGTCCGGTGGGTCGGCAAAACCCCGGCCGCATGACAGATTTCATCGGCGTAAATATTCCCCACTCCAGCAATTAACGCCTGGTTCAAAAGCAAGGCTTTAATATTCATTTTTTTGGTTTTGAGCAGTGTCGAAAATTTCGCAAACGTGAATTCTAGAGTTAACGGCTCGATACCAAAACCTTGCAGTACTTTTTCGAGCGCTGCGCTATCGGCTAATTTGAGATAGCCGAATTTACGCAGGTCATTAAAAAATAATTTGGATTTATCCGTAAAGGTAAAAATAGCGCCGGTAAACTTATCAGGCAATTGTGTATTCAAAGTTTTAAAACTATGCCCGCCGCCAACAATCGTATTTTTAAAGACGTAGACTAACTGCCCGGTCATTTTAAGATGTACTAAAAGTACATTGGTGGTTTTTTCAAAACGAAAAATCATCAACTTACCACGCCGATCAATTTCCTTAATTTTTTTACCGATCAAAAAAGCAGCCACTTCCTTGGGCTTACCCGCCGCGACTTTTGGGTAGAGCGCTTCGAACTGAGTAATTTTTTTATGGAGCACCTTGTCACGCAGATCTTGGCGGATTGTTTCAACTTCGGGTAATTCAGGCATAGAGGATTGACAGACTAAAAAATGTATGTCTATAGATTATATCAGTTTCTATTACAGACCTTGGAGGGCACCCCGCACATGAGGGATCAATTCCCCAGATCTAT
>CAZECR010000021.1:5190-9790 GCA_964510495.1 uncultured Gammaproteobacteria bacterium | reverse complement strand
AGGAGAAAAAAAGCGGCCTTAGAAAGGCCGCTTCTCTCATATATAAAAGATATCAATTCAGCAAGCAAACCCCTCCCAAGATATTTTAGACTATTGGTTTACGTAATCTGCGACCAACCAACCAAAGAATTAACAGTGCCGCGCCCCAGAGCGGCGAGAAGATAGCGACCCAAATTAAGACATTCACCAGTGACTGGCCAAAAGCAATAAGCTCGCGAAGCGCTTCTTTGACTACACCAACTGGTTTCCATTCCTGACCATCATTTTCAAACGTCGGCAAGGCTGACGGATCGGTTGCAATATTTACGGTCAAGGTTGAAAATTCAGCACTTTGTTTCAAATATTTCATCCGTCCGGTAATCACTTCAATTTCACTACGAGTCTGTGTGAGTTGATTTTGCACCTCTAATACTTCTGAAATTTTCCCGGCGCGTTTCATAATTTCGAGGAGCTGCGCTTCTGTAGCTTGTAAATTTTTAAGACGTGAATCGAGGTCGACGTATTCTTCAGTAATGTCCTGGCCATTGGTCGTCTGACTGACCACCTCGCCATAGTTCTTCATTTCCTGCAGTGTCGCTTCGTAGTCTTTGGCCGCAACCCGCAGCGTCACACTTCCGACCGGGGCAACTGCTTTTTTTTCAAGGGTACTATTGGCAATAAATCCTCCATGCTCGGCAGCATACTTCGTAATCTGCTCGATAGTCCACGCTACATCTTTAACGACCAGCGACAAATACCCGGTGCGTACGACCAGGCGATTATTAGCCGCCACTTCAGTTGCTCCGCCACCATACGATGGAGCACGAGCAACAATATTACCAACAAGCGCGCGATCAGAGGCAGCGCCGTATGCTTCCTCTGTAACATCTGATTCGTCGTACATCATTGCTTGACTGCCCGATGACGTAGACATCATATCCATGCCTTTTTGCCAAAACACGCTACCGATACTAACAGTTATAATACATACCGCCACTATTAAAAAAACAATGGAGCGCGCACGTGACGACATACAAAAGTATGTTAAAAAATTAAACGACGAGATGCTTGTTGATCATTTCCTGCAACTTTTCTTTCTGAACACCGCCCACAACCGTGTCGATCATTTTGCCATCCTTAAAAAGAAGAAAGCTTGGAATACTGAGAACGTTGTACTGGCCAGCAGTATTTGGATTTTCATCCACGTTCACTTTACCGATCTTAATATTCTTACCTTCGTATTCATGTGAAAGGCCTTCAACAATAGGGCCCATCATTTGACACGGTCCGCACCAAGGAGCCCAAAAATCTACAAAAACGATTTTGTCAGATTTCAAAACTTCAGCTTCAAAATTTGCGTCAGTAAAAACGTGTTCCATAAAAGTATATTAAATGAGTATGGTTTAGTTTAAGACCAATTTCTTCTCTTTCTTCTCTTCTTTATAGCATTGAATGATATCCCCTTCTTCTACCTTAACCTTACCATCATATTGTACACCACCTTCGTTACCTTCGGGAAGCTCGTTCACGGACTGCTTACCACTTTGGAGCGCAGAAATCTTACCAAGGCCAATAATTTGGCCGTCACGCTTGATGCGGGCTTTGGTATCTTTGAACATTTTACCCCCTTCAACACGTCCACCGACGATCATTGAATTCTTGGCCGTACGGAAAATCGCAAGGACTTTCAGGTGACCAAGTTCGGTCGTAATAAATTCCGGGTTAAGCATTTTTTCGAGCTCGTCTTTCACTTCATCAAACAGATCGTAGATGACTTTGTATTCTTTGAAACGCACACCAGTCTTCTGAATCATTTCCTGAGCAATCGGAGTTTTAGTAACGTTGAAAGCGAACAGCGTTGCGTTGGCAGTTTCGGCTGTCGTTACGTCATCAGCCATAATATTGCCGAGTCCTTTACCAACCACACGTACATTCGCTTCATCATTTTTAATTTTTTCGAGGGAACCAATAATTGCTTCGAGCGATCCAAGGGTGTCGGCTTTAATAACCACATTAAGCACTTTTTTCTGATCTTCTTCATCTTCTGATTCATTTTTCTGGCTAACAACTTGTTTTTCGGCACCGGTTTGCTGCGTACGCTTACTCTTCATATTTACGAGCGTTGCTGTACCTGCCTGCGCAATATCCAAAATGTCCCCTACCTGCGGCGCAATTTTGAAACCCAAGATTCTGACCGGAGTACTTGGGCCGGCTTCGGTAATTGCTTCCGTGCGATAATTTTTAAGCGCACGAACTTTACCGTAAATTTCACCATTCACAACAAGCGGATCATTAACGCGAAGTGTGCCAGTTTGGACGAGAATAGTAACAACTGCACCTTCGCCTTTATCCACGCGCGCTTCAATAACTGTTCCGGCGGCTGGGCGACTCGGATTGGCCTTGATCGTGTCTTTGTATAAATCAGCGACCAAAAGTAACGCGTCGAGTGTTTTATCAATGTTAAGTTTTTGTTTAGCTGAAATTTCTACCATGACTGTATCACCACCCCATTCTTGCGGAATAATATTGTACTGACCAAGGGCAGCACGAACACGTTCGACATCGGCACCTGGTTTATCGATTTTATTGATTGCAACAATGAACGGCAGTTTAGCTGCTTTGATAATGTTGATCGCTTCCACAGTCTGCGGTTTGATACCATCGTCCGCTGCAACCACGAGAATAGCAATGTCCGCTACCTTGGCGCCACGACTGCGCATTACGGTGAAAGCTTCGTGACCTGGAGTGTCGATAAACGTCAGCGGTGTTTCTTCTTTAGAAATCGGGTTGGTCCAAATAACTTGATACGCACCAATATGCTGGGTAATACCACCGGCTTCGCGGCTGGCAACATTCGCGCTTCGAATCGAATCGAGCAAAGTTGTTTTACCATGGTCAACGTGACCCATAACAACAATTACCGGTGCGCGTGGCGTAGTCATGTCCCCCGCAAGCATAGTTGCTAAATTTTCAAGATGTGTATCTGGGGCTTCTGCTTCTGTGCCTCCATCAGCTACGGTAAAGCCTAATTCTTGAGCCAGTAAGACACCAGTATCATGATCGATATTTTCATTCTGGGTAGCCAGAATGCCATTCTTCATGAGTTCTAAAATGAGTTTGTTGATCGGTAAACTGAGGCGTTCAGCCAAATCTTTAACCGTCAAGACACTTGGAATCGAAACACTGATACCACTTTCGCGGCGCTGTTCTTTTTCTAATTCTTTTTGTTTTTCTTTCTCCGCTCGTTCCCGCTCTTCCAAAACAAACTTGATACGGCGCCATTCGCGCTGGATCTGCTGAGCAACACGGTCGTCAACCTTCACGGCGCGAGCACCAATATCAAAACCAAACTCCGGTAAAATAGTCAGGAGTTTTTGAGGGTGAATACGCAGCGAGCGAGCAAGTTCGGAAACATTCATGAGAGCGATCTAAAAATGAGTAATTATTGCTTGAGTATAGCGCAGTCGCTCTAAAAGGTCAATGAATCGCCCATGTGTCTTCACGAAGGCATTTTAACATCTTGCTGTAGCTATTCTTAGAGTGTTTGGTGATATATCCACATCTCCCCAGGACCTAAAAAGGCTTATTTAAGGGTTTTTTAGCTTAACTACGCCGAAATACCCTTGACAAAACCCCCAAAATATGGTACCACTAATCGTTCCTGAAAGTAATCAGGAGGTTCTTTTATAAAGCGTCTTTGGCACCAAAAAGCTTCTTTACTACAAACGAGTCTTTTTAGTGCCCAAGACCAACAGCCCTAAGGAGAGATTGACCACTTTTTGTTCTGTCCTAACAACGCTCACAAGGAGAATGTTCATGAAATTCCTGATGAAGCTGATGAAGTACAACCTCGCCCTCCTGGCGGCGATCCTCGCCGTCCTGGCGGGCTGCGACCCGTACGCCCCGGGTGGCGTGCAGTCCAACCAGTGCCGGCCCGGGCACACCGAGGCCGACACGCGGCCGATGTGCAGCCCGCCCCCCGCCCTGCCCTGCACCGGCAGCTCGGTCGGCGAGCTCGCGGAGCAATGCGGTGGGGCGAACCCCTACCAGACCACGTGCGAGAAGGCCAACCCCGGCGACGAGCGCGGCATCTGTCGCAGCAAGGACTTCGGCGACTGCAGCTCCGACGCGGACTGCGCCACCGGCTACATCTGCAAGGGTCGCGTCGTCGGCAAGAACTGGGGCATCTGCCAGGCCGGGACGATGATGTCGGTCCCGCCGGACCCCACCTGCCAGATGGCTGGCTCGTGCAAGATCGGCGCGACCTGCACGGACAACAGCAACTGCGTGACCACCCTCTGCCAGGCCAACATCTGCGCCTCGCCGCTCGGCGGCGACTGCCCGGACGGCACGAACCTCGAGTGCGCGGCGGGACTGACCTGCGGCACCAGCAAGAAGTGCCAGGCATCCATCGGCGCGACGTGCGCTGCGGACGCGGAGTGTCTGACCGGCAAGTGCTCGAGCGCGAAGAAGTGCATCGGCATCGCCGGCAGCACGTGCAACACCAACGTCGACTGTGACACGGGGCTCGTCTGCCCCGCGGACACGAAGCGCTGCAAGTCGGTGCCCACCTGCCCCGACCGTTCGGTCGACAGCAAGACCGCCTGTAGCGAGCAGACCA
>CAZECR010000021.1:0-5090 GCA_964510495.1 uncultured Gammaproteobacteria bacterium | reverse complement strand
CCCACCTGCCCCGACCGTTCGGTCGACAGCAAGACCGCCTGTAGCGAGCAGACCAGCACGACCTGTGCGCCACTCCCCACCGCCTGCGGTGACGGCCGAGGCGTGACGTCCAAGAGCTACTGCTCCCCAGCCACGCTCAAGTTCGCCGGCACCACCGGCGTCGGGCTGTGCACCAGCGCCTCGGTCGCGATCTACATCAAGATCACGAACCCGGGGAGCGCCACGCGCATCGCGATCGGTGCCACGACGGATCGCGTCATCCCGAAGGCCGAGTTCAACGTGGGAGGCTTCGTCGACCCCATCACCGACACGGGGTTGATCTCCGCCCTCTTCGACGCCACCAACGTCGAGGGAACCTGCTTCATGCTGAGGCAGGACGGCACGGGCGTCGAGACGCCCATCGTGGTCAAGGGCGGAGCGTCCACCTGCGACCCCCGCTAACCCCTACTTCCCAGCTCTTCCTCGCCTAAGGAAGACCGGTCTCTAACGAGACCTTGGGGAGTGGCACACTGTTCTTTATCCTAGGCATGCGATCTCGCGTGCCACTTCCCTTTATTTTTTTAACGATACTTGTTAGAAACATAAAGGGAGGACCCAAGCCCCCCCACAACAAAGGAGATGTCCATGCACCCCAGATCTTTCCTGTTTGCGCTGCTCGCTGCCGTGGCGCTGAGCGGCTGCTCGAGCCTGAGCCCCGACCTGCGCGGCGTCGACTTCAACCAAGCGCGCAGGAGCGGCCTCCCCAAGTCCAAGGATGTCTGGCTCCCGCTGCGCATCCCCAACCGGGAGCCCCCACCCCGCCCTGGCGCCCTCCTGGAGGCCGATCCGATGCAGTACAGGTTGAGCGGTCGCGGAGCGGAGCTACGGGTGCCGGCTTCGGACTGGGCACCCCCAGCCGATCAGTTCAATTACTGCCTGGGACGGCGGTTCCCCCTCGAGATCGGCCACTGCCACAAGATGATCGGGGACGTCGTCCACGATTGCAGGCTCTGGGAGAAGAAGCTCCTGGACACCGACAAGCCGCTCGAACAGATCGAGAGGCCCGGCCCGCTCATGAAAGCGGCCTGCGAGAACCCGGCGATCAAGCGCTACAACCGACTGCTGACCGGCAACTAGGCCGCAACGCAGCACACCATTCCGACCCCAGGAACAGCCTTGAGAGCTGTTCCTGGTACCCAACATCAGCAGAAGCAACTTTCCGCTAAGCTTGGGTACAAATTTGACACCCCCTACCCCGCCTGTTATACTTTCGTCAGTAACTTTATTTATAAAGATTTTGAGCGAAAACTCTGGTTAGAAGAAAAGTCCGAAAGTATTCTGCTACTATACGCATTTCGAAGCTTATTTATGTCATTTACTTCTCAATTCCTTAGAGACAACCTCCTTTGGAAGGCAGCACTCCCTGCCCGAGTTTTGTAATTGACCGCTAAAACTTTTCTAACCTACGAGGCCTTTTTGTTGCCTCGAACGAGTAATCCTCAAATCTTTGAGGATTTTTAATTATATGGTTCTCAAATACCTTATTGCGGGTATTATTACCCTCATTGGTACGGGACTTGGCCTCTTGGCCGGATACCTCCTGCGCAAAAAAATTGCCCAGGCCGAAGCAAACTCAATCGAAGCCCGTGCCGACAAACTCTTAATCGAAGCCAGGAACAAACAGCAGGAACTGCTCCTCGAAGGCAAAGAAAAAGCGACCAAAATACTTGATGAAGCCAAACAAGAAGAAAAACAACTTCGCCAAGAACTCCGCACTATTCAAGAACGCTTAGAACGCCGCGAAAACACCTTTGATCAAAAACTGCTCGAGTTCCAAGGACAAGAAAAACAACTGCTCGAAAAAATTGAGCGCGTTAAACAGATCAAAGGAGAAGTTGAAGCTGTCAAAGAAGAACAGCTCCTCAAACTACAACAAGTAGCGGCGCTGACCCGAGACGAAGCTAAAGAACAACTTCTTACTAAAATTGAGGAACAAAGCAAAACCGATCTCATGGGCCGGATTATTAAGCTTGAAAAAGAATCCTCCGAAGTCTTTGAAGACAAAGCTCGCGATATCATCACTGATGCCATTCAGCGCTGTGCTAGTAGCCATGCTGCCGAGACCACCTCATCGATCGTTCACATTCCGAGCGAAGAAATGAAAGGACGCATCATCGGTAAAGAAGGCCGCAACATTAAGACGATCGAAAAATTGACCGGTTGTGAAATTATTATTGACGACACCCCAGAATCAATTATCGTCTCTGGTTTTTCTCCTATTCGCCGTCAGGTTGCCAAACTCGCGATCGAAAAGCTGATTGCTGACGGTCGCATTCAACCTGCCCGCATTGAAGAGTTTGTTGAAAAAGCCAAACAGGATTTGGCGCTCGATATTAAAAAAGCTGGTGAAGAAGCACTGTATAAAATGGGCATTACCGGTATTGATCCAAAACTCGTGAATATTGTCGGTCGCCTCAAGTACCGCACCAGTTACGGCCAGAACATCATGAACCACTCGACAGAAGTTGGCTACCTCGCTGCGCTCATTGCTGCCGAGCTTGGACTCGATGAAGCCAAAGCTAAAAAGTGTGGTTTCTTCCACGACATTGGTAAATCGGTTGACCAGGAAACTCAAGGTTCACACCCAGAGATCGGCCACATGATCCTCAAGAAATTCAACATGGACGAGGACATTTGCCAAGCTGCGCTCACCCACCATAACGACAAACCTTACAACATCTATTCATCAGTTGCCAAAGCCGCTGATGCGATCTCGGGCGCACGCGTTGGCGCACGTCGCGATACCTACGAACAATATATTACCCGTCTTGAAGATCTCGAAAAAACTGCCGGATCATTCCCAGGTATCGACAAAGTCTACGCTATTCAAGCCGGTCGCGAAGTACGCGTGTTTGTTCGCCCAAATGAAATCGACGACTACGCTGCTTACCAACTTGCCAAAGACATTGCCCACAAGATCGAACAAGAACTTAAATACCCAGGTGAAATTCGTGTTTCACTCATTCGCGAGACGCGCGTTATTGAATATGCTCGCTAAAATGGGCTGTGGAAAAGTGGACTTGGCTGAGCATAGCCAAAAAAAGATGACCATGGTATAGTACCTCTATCATTACTCAGGCCTCAGGGTCACATACTTGAGTCCCTAAAAAGAATGGACCTATGAATAAAGCAGAATTAGCCCAAACTTTGGCTGAAAAACTGAACGTATCCAAACGTGAAACTGAGGATATGCTCAACGCTTTCGTTGAAACAGTCACTATGACTCTCAAGAAAGGCGAAGAAGTTGTATTAACTGGTTTTGGTGCCTTTAGCGCTAAACAACGTGCAGCTCGCACCGGTGTTAACCCACAAAATCCTTCACAAAAAATCCAGATCCCAGCCGTTATGGTTCCTAAATTTAAAGCTGGCAAAGCTCTCAAAGACGCTCTCAAATAATACTAACTTTAAGAAATCCTCTCGCTTGTCGAGGGGATTTTTTGTTACCTAAAACTATTGACAAAACCCTCATTTTATGGTAGTATATCCAGTCTTTTTGCTAAGGGTTTTACGCTGCATGCCGTAGCGTGAAGCTCGTATGAAACGACTTTTTTGGGAGGTGCAATTTGAGTACTCACGAACTGACTGGCGCTCTTCTGGGCTACGCAGCCCAGAGATTCCACAACCTGTGCCACGGAGCTACTGCCCGCCAGGAAAGAACCAACGCGGAAGGCTGGCAACTGCTCTGGTCCCGGCTCTCCGGCGACGAGGACTTCGTCGCGATCGTCGCCTCAGCCGCCTGGCGGGAAGCCAATGGGTTCACCAGCACCTGGCTGCTGCCCATCATCCTCGAGAAGCTCGAGGAGCACTTCGCTCAGAACAAGCAGTTCCGGCGTTGCGCGGAGATCGTGAAGCGGGTCTACCGCCTGCGCGCCGCCCAGAGTATGGAGATGGCGGAGCGACTCCTTTATAGCCTCAGCATCCTCCGCTCGCTGGCCCGGGTTGAGCACCCCGTCCAGGCAACGCTCGACGCGGCCATGGAGGAGATCCAGAAGCGCCTGCCCGAGGTTCAGTTCCCCGACCGGCAGCTCTACCTCAACGGCACGCTCGCGAACGTCCGCATCGACCTCGTCTGCCCGCGCGCGCAATAAATCCGTCCTTTTACTCGTCGCCAAGCGACCCCCACCGATGGCCAACTAGCCATCGCGAATCAGTACTGAAAAAAACTTTTCAGCAGTGATTCTGTTCCGACGCGTTCGGAACACCAGCTTCTCAACCTTTTCATTAAACATGCAATTGAGTATACTCGGGTGACTATGTCCCCTGCTCAATTTCGTAAAAAAATCTATACCTACGCTGAATCGACCAATCGCCAACTCCCCTGGCGAAAAACGACTGCCCCCTATAAAATTTTGGTTTCGGAAATAATGTTACAACAAACGCAGGCTGAACGCGTCATTCCAAAATATTTAAATTTTCTCAAACAATTTCCGACATTTAAAAAATTAAGCACCGCGCCACTTGCTGACGTGCTTGCAGCTTGGCAAGGCCTTGGCTATAACCGACGTGCTCTCAGCCTCCAAAAAACTGCCGCCGAAGTAACAACAAAATATGGCGGCAAGCTTCCGGACGATCCAGAACTGCTCAAAGAACTTCCTGGGATTGGCCCCGCAACTGCTGCCTCAATTGTAGTCTACGCTTTTAATTTACCCTTTGTTTTTATTGAAACAAATGTGCGCACAGTTTTTATTCATTGTTTTTTTTCAGATCGTACTGATGTGACTGATACTGAACTGCTCCCAATAGTTACTAAAATGGTAGATCGAAACAATCCGCGCAAGTGGTACAACGCGCTCATGGATTACGGAGTCATGCTCAAGAAAACACACAAAAACCCCGGTCGGGCCAGCGCACATTATGCCAAGCAGAGCAGCTTTAAAGGTTCACTCAGACAGGTGCGCGGACGGATTGTTAAAATCATGACGGATAAAAAAAGTATCACGCTTACAGAGCTTACTCGCGAAGTTGCCGATCTCACCCAAGCAACGCCGGAAGTCTTGAATACACTTATTATTCAACTGGAAAAAGAAGGTTTTTTAAAAAGGAAAGACACC
>CAZECR010000020.1:0-19046 GCA_964510495.1 uncultured Gammaproteobacteria bacterium | reverse complement strand
ATCAACGTAAATATCAAAATCCTCACGGTGGAATTCTTTGCTTGGTTTAATATGCGTCAAAACATAGAGGTCACCACTCGTGCCATTGTGCGGCGCAGCTTCACCTTTTCCCGTAATGCGAATCGATTGCCCTTCATCAATACCAGCTGGAATTTTTACTTTGATCGTTGATTCTTTATTCTCTACCCCATTACCATTACAATGTTTACATTTTTTAGAAGAATGTTCGCCACGCCCCTGGCATGTTGGACACGTCGCGACCGTCTGCATATTCCCGAGGAACGTGCGCTGATTTTGCACTACTTGTCCTTGGCCTTTACACGTATCACATTTTTCCATCTTACTGCCTGGTTCAGCACCATTTCCTTTACACACGTCACACGTATCTTGTTTGCGCAGGCGCACATCACGCTCCACGCCAAACGCCGCTTCTTTAAAATCTAATTCTACATCGACTTGGATATCTCGTCCGCGCGCACGCTGGGCACCACCGCGACTACGCCCACCACCCATACCAAACAGGTCACCAAAAATATCACCAAAATCTTGTCCGCCAAAATTAAATTCAAATCCCCCACCGTTGCCGCCTTGGCCACGCGAAGCGCGCATCAAATCTTCCCAGCTCATGCCGCCACCAAAGCCGCCCTGCTGTTCAAAGTCTGAACCAAACTGGTCATAGCGAGCACGCTTTTCTTTATCCGACAAAACCTGGTAGGCCTCGTTGGCTTCCTTAAACTTTGCTTCATTCCCGGTCGGTTTATCCGGGTGATGCTGCATCGCCGCTTTTTTAAACGCTTTTTTTACTTCATCGGTCGAAGCATTTTTGTCGATACCGAGAATTTTGTAGTAATCTTTGGACATACTTTTTTATTTAAAACTTACCACCACGTCCCTATCCGGATACACATATCGAACAAGTTGTTTCACCTGCTTCTCGGCACTCGCCCGGGCTTCGGCCATTACTTCTTCTTTACCAGCGGCCTTGAGAGCCTGAGCTTTAATTGCCGTGAGCGCCTGGTTGTACCCGTCGTCGTTATCAAACGCACGTTTGAAAATTCCCTGATTATTCTGGACCATGACGTCCCCCACAATTTCCGTACTGTTCACCTCTACTTGTGGTAGCGTGACCATAATCGTTGTATCCTGAATCGCAATATCTTCGGCCGTAAGTTTGGTCAGGTCTACCCCGGAATTTACTTTCACATTGGCCGAAGCCTTGATCGCCTGCTTCCAAAAAATATCTTTCCATTGATTACCGCTAGAATGTTCGATATCAATTTGTTGATTAAACACGTAACTCTGGGTCACCAAAAACCCTTCACTTTTGAGTGCGATCAAAACTGTTTGTGAGGTTACCTGTGTGGCAGGTGTATTGGGGCGGGTAACACGGTAGCCGAGGTAAATACCACCTCCGAACAAAACGACGCACAGCGCGATAATGAGATATTTTTTGATCACACAAATATAATTATTTTCAAACAACTAACCCCGTACGCACTTTGGTACAGGGCCAGTCTGTCTAAATCTGATTATTTTTTATCGTCCACGACTTCGCCTTCGATTGGACCTTCGTCCTTCTTTGGCTCAGCGCCTGGTGCAGCTCCTTCAGGCTGTGCGCCTGGTTGTGGTTGGCTGGCAGCATACATCTTGGTGCCTACTGCCTGGGCAGCGGTTGAGAGTTCGTCTGCGGCTTTCTTAATTGCTTCGACATCGTCCTTATCTTTCACTTCTTTTACCTTGGCGAGACCTTCTTCTACTTTTTTCTTCTCGTCATCGGTAATTGCAACTTTCTTTTCTTCCACTTCTTTCATCATCTTCTCGGTAGTATACACCATACTGTCGGCAATGTTGCGTGCCTCGATCAATTCTTGGCGTTTCTTGTCTTCGTCGGCATGAGCTTCGGCGTCTTTCTTCATGCGTTCGATTTCTTCTTTCGAGAGACCGGTCGAAGCCTCGATGCGAATGGATTGTTCTTTACTCGTGGCTTTGTCTTTTGCTTTTACATTTAAAATACCGTTAGCATCGATATCAAAGGTAACTTCAACCTGTGGTACGCCGCGCGGTGCTGGTGGAATATCGCTAAGGATAAAGCGCCCAAGATTCTTGTTATCAGCGGCCATAGGGCGTTCACCCTGGAGCACAACGATCTCTACACTTGGCTGATTATCGACGGCTGTAGAAAATACCTGTGATTTACTAGCTGGAATCGTGGTGTTGCGTTCGATCAGTTTCGTCATTACACCGCCCATGGTTTCGATACCAAGGGAAAGTGGTGTGACATCAAGCAGTAACACATCTTTAACGTCCCCATGTAATACACCGCCCTGAACAGCTGCACCGACCGCAACGACTTCGTCCGGGTTCACGGTAATATTTGGTTTCTTGCCAAAATATTTTTCAACAGCAGCGAGGACGAGTGGCATACGAGTCATACCACCAACCATGACGATTTCCTGAATATCACCCGTAGCTAGTTTTGCATCTTCAAGTGCGCGTTTAACGGGGCCCATAGTCTGATCAACGAGTCCACCAACAAGTTCTTCAAGTTTCGAACGAGTCAATTTCATCATGAGGTGCTTTGGACCAGAGGCGCCGGAGGTAATAAATGGCTGATTGATTTCACTTTCCTGCGCAGTCGACAATTCGATCTTCGCTTTTTCTGCAGCTTCTTTAATACGCTGGAGTGCGAGCGGATCTTTACCAAGATCAATGCCTTCAGTCTTATTAAATTCATCAATAATCCACTGAATAATTTTCTGGTCAAAGTCGTCACCACCAAGGTGGGTGTCACCATTTGTGGAAAGCACTTGTACCGAGTCTTCACTCACTTCGAGGACTGACACATCAAACGTACCACCACCAAGATCGTAGACAACGATCTTCTGATCTTTTTTCTTATCAAAACCGTAAGCGAGCGCCGCAGCAGTCGGTTCGTTAATAATACGCAATACTTTGAGGCCCGCAATTTCACCGGCATCTTTCGTTGCCTGGCGCTGGGCATCATCAAAGTAAGCAGGGACAGTGATAACCGCTTCAGTTACTTTTTCACCCAGGCGTTCTTCTGCATCGGCCTTAAGTTTACCCAGCACCATGGCCGAAATTTCTTGTGGAGAATATTCTTTGCCTTGCAACACTACTTTCACGCCTTCACCGCTCTTGACCAATTTATACGGCATGAGTTTAAGGTCGCGCTGCACTTCCGCGTCTTCCCATTTGCGACCAATGAGGCGCTTAATGGAATAGAGCGTATTCTCCGGGTTTGTCACGGCCTGGCGTTTGGAAAGCTGCCCGACGAGACGCTCCCCGCTTTTACTCATCGCCACAACCGATGGGGTGGTGCGAGCACCTTCTTTGTTTTCCAATACTTTTGGCTGTCCTCCTTCGATAATTGCGACACAGGAATTCGTTGTTCCAAGGTCGATTCCGAGTACTTTGCTCATATATAAATGTGATTAATTAGTAAGGTTATTAATAAACATAATTCGGTCTACTCATGGCTCAAAAAGCAGATACTTATCTGAGCCATGAGGTAAGGCAGGTTATAGCTTCAAGGGGTTGAAGTTGGTGGTACGGTCATAGACATCCATGCGTTCGGCCCGCTTCAGAAAGCGAACCGCGGCGTAGGTGGCAGGCAGCGCCAGAATTTCGAAGCCGCACTTCATAACCCATTCCGTGAGCATGACTCCTCTGACGTCGAGGAAGGTATACATACCAGCGAAGGCGACGAAGTTGAAGAGCGCTGAATCAAGCGCTTCGCCGACGATCGTCGAAGTGATCGTACGCAACCACAAGTACTTGCCGCTCGTTCGCACCTTCAGCTTCGCGAGCACCCAAGCGTTTACGAATCCACCCACGAGGTACGCAAGCAGTGACGCAGCGAGAAGCCGAGGTGTCTGACCAAGCACCGTGACATACGCTGTTTGATCGCGATAGAACACGGCGGAGGGCAGGTGCACTGCGAGCAGCGTGGCAAGAGCGGCAACCAGGTTGCACCCGAAACCGATCCAGATCAGGCGTCGCTCTTCGGCATAGCCGTAAACCTCGGTCATGATGTCGCCGATGATGTAGCTCACCGGAAAGATCACGAGCGCAGCGGAAAAATTCCATCCGCGGAGCGTCGTCAGTTTGCCGCCAATCATATTGGACACGATCAGCACGCTCACGAAGAGCATGCCAATGGCAGGCAGATATTTCTTTTCTTTCACTGATTTTCTCCCAGCGCAAGCGTTTTTTAAGGAACTTTTTAGGACAATACTGTTGTCCTGAATCAGTGGTGCAAAAAGGAAACCCGATCACACCACCATTCAAAATAACAAATTTATTTTTTCGTCACCTTCACTTCAATCTTTTTTGGCATCACGCTCTGTGCTTTGGGCGCGGTTACCTTCAGCATGCCATCGGCAAATTCAGCACTCACTTCGTTTTCAATAACCGATGTAGGCAAAGCAACTTCGCGGTAGAATGAACCGGAGCGAATTTCTTTACGATAATAATTTTTTTCTTCGATCTCGCGTTCTTTGTTGCTCTCGCCTTTCAAAATAAGCAGACCTTTCTGAACGCTTACCTGAACATCTTCGGGCCGAACGCCGGCAAGTGGTGCTTCCACGACCACGGCATTTTCTGTTTCGTACATATTAATGGCTGGCATGAAGGCCTTTGGTGCGTTCGGAATCATCGGCGTTAAATTGCCGAACATATCATCCATTTCACCGAAGACATCACTTGGAATATAACGAATAAGAGACATAGAATAAAAAATTAAGAATAAAATTTTTTATTTGGAAATTGTTACTTTGAAAGGATTGGCAAACGAAAACTTATTACCGCTGACAGCCACTTTTTGGTTTTTCATCGCCTGGCGAACCTCTCCGTTCACACTCCAGGTATCTATGAAATAGACTACCCAAAATATAACCAGGACTGCCACCGGACCTAGTGATGCGATGAACTCAAGCATAAGCGTATCTGCCACCAACCTCTGACCCAGTGTCGACAAAACCAAGGCTCCAAAAAATACTATGTAATACAGCGCTCGGTACTTATAGGTAATAATCACTTCCGTCGGTGTTTCGGTTCGTTCACAAAAAAGAGACATATACTACTTTGTTACAATTACCTTCGCCGGCTTAATAACTCGCCCGCCCATCGTGTACCCACCCTCTATTTCACGAATGATTATTCCCGGCTCTTTTCCTTCAACTGCTTCGTCCCCGGCTGCTTCGTGAAAACGTGTATCCAGTTTTTCACCAACCGTTTTAATTTCTTCTACTTTATATGATTTCAAAACATCGCCAAATTGCTTCATGATAAAGCTAATACCGGTTATCCAATTCTGAATTTTCTTGCCTTCGACTGAATCATCAACTTCAGGGTGAAACGAATACGCTTTTTTGAAATTATCGTAGACTGGAATAAACTCTTCCAAAATCTGTTGTTCACTCATACTGACGAGCTCTGCCCGGCGAGCGGCAGTTTCTTTTTGTAAATTCTGATAATCTGCCAAGGCACGCTGCCAACCAAGTTTATAATCTTCCATTTGTTTTTGCAGCACATCGCCCGGTTCAATTTGAACTTGCTGCTCGGTTTCTGAATTTAATTGATTTTCCTCAGGCAATTCATCGTTAATTTGATCATCGTTCATACACTAACAATTTAGCAATATAACAATTTAGCAATTTAAATAAGTTCTTTTACTTTTTTCATGAGTCCCCAATTTTTGTAATAATCCATACGCTGCGGACCAAGCATCAGGAGGAGCGACTGATTATCTTTACCAAACCGGATCGCGAGCACGCTGAGGAGATGCCCAAACGGATGCTCCGTACCAATAAAATATTGTATATCTGTAACGCGGGGTGAAAATCCGCCGAGTGCTTCTTCACAGCGATCGAACATAGCGGAAATATCTGCCACCAAATTCATCTCGGCAAAGTCTGGTTTTTGGAACAAGTTACTGAGACCCGTGTAGTAGACTTTGTCCGGTGAAAAAGCAACCATTACTGTTTGATCCGCCAATTCTACAAGGGCTTTAGCGATTCCTTTACGTGCCTGTTCATAATCTGCGATTGTTTCCAAAACTGATAGTAACTTTTTTTCAGCAGCCTTCGTTGCTTCCGCAGCAGCTAAATCAAGTCGTTCAATATAATACTGGTAACCTTGCTGGGTTGGAATGCGCCCGGCCGACGTGTGCGGATGCGTTAAGTATCCAGCCTCTTCAAGCGCCCGGAGTTCATTGCGAACTGTGGCCTCACTCCATTCTAAATTGCCTTTGTCTACCAAAAATTTCGACCCCACCGGTTCGGCAGTTTCGACATAATGGTCAATAACCAACGTTAGCAATTTTTCTGGTCTGGCGTCCATAAATTTATCACTCGTATATACTGAGTGATAATATACCCCCTCTCCTTGAGCACGTCAAGAAAGAGTTATACACATAAAATACCTCTCGGAGCTGGACCTAAGAACGTATACGTATATTGACAAAAACCTTTTTTTCCTGTAGAGTAAGCTGTTTTTCCTCGCTTGTTGCCGTTAGCAAACTGACTGTATGAAGCGGGTAAATATATTTCTGCCCCAAACTCAAGGAGATATCGATGAAACAACGCATCGCAAAAGTCTGTGAAGCCTCCGGAATCCTCCATGACTGCCGCGGTAAGCAGGGCATGTACGCCTCGCCCGACCGTTACGATGGCATGGCGTGGACACGTGACCAGATGCTGGCGAGCCAGCCGGCCCTCTCGCTCATACCGGGCGGCATGGACCTGGCTGCCACCCATCTGCGCTCGCTCGCTAAGCGGCAGCGGCCGAACGGCCAGATCCCCATCCTGTTCTTGGACGGCCTCCCGGCGCACCTCAGCTTCCTCAAACAGAAGGTGGGACGCAGCCTCGCCCAGCGCAGGGTCTCGTTCATGCTCCAGCGGTACCTCCAGGGACAGCTCTGGAACCTGACCCCCGGCACGACCGACAGCGAGCTCATGTTCGCCTACGGCCTCTTGCACCACGCCGACTGCGGCGGCGACCCCGCGCTCGTCGACGAGCTTCAGCCCAACCTGCTACGGGCTGTCGCCTATCTCGAGGGGAACCTCCTCGACGAGGAGCGAGTGCTCATGCGGGGCGCCGATTGGCGCGATACGATGGATAAGGAGCTAAAGGATCAGACGCTCCTCTCCAACAACTCCCTCCTGTACGCCGTGTACACACGCATGTGCCAGTTCGACAAGGCAGAACGCATCAGCAAGAAGCTCCTGGCCCGGCGCGACCAGAACAGCCTCTTGGTCGACTACGAAGGCGCGACGAGCTTCGATCCGCTCGGCGGGGCCCTCGCCGTCCTCAACAACGTGGTGCCTCCCTCGGAGTACCCCGCCATCCTGCGCGGATTCGCGAGTGTGGACACCCCGAACGGCGTCACCATCCGCTGCAAGCACAACGCGGGCGGCGACACAGCCGAAGAGGTGTGCGCCGAACACGACGAGATCGAGAGGACAGGGGGTGTCGTGGTCTGGCCGTTCGTGGGTTGGCACGCCGAGATGGCCGCCCGCGATATCATCCGCAAGTCCAAAGACGATGCCGTGAAGCTGGCAGCCAGCCTCTTCGCCAAGAACCAGCGCCAGAAGCTCCTCTACCTCAACGGATTCCGCGAGTGGTACTCACCCGACACCGGCAAAGGCTGGGGCGCCAAGCGCCAGCTCTGGAGCGCAGCGCTCTGCCTGCGCGCCCTCGCCAAGAACAACGACCTCGAGTAGCTCCGCTCTTTCCCACCACAATGAAATATTCCCTCCCCGGGACGAGGTAGTTTGACACCTCGTCCCCCAATCATTAGTTTTTCTTCCGAGGAAACTTGATGACAAAAAAACAACGTTTACAAACGTTGTTTTTTTATTATTAAAATTGCGCACAAATTAAAAAACCCTTGGGAAGGGTTATTTTAAGATCAAATCAAGGGGATGCTCGCACAGTCTTCAGTAAGACTTGGCGAGCACACTCCCCTTGATTTTAAATAGCTTCTGGGGAGGTAGTATATGGCCTCAGAACAGGTTCTAGTTGCGGCGCTTGGCGCTGCCAGAGCTCTGCGACCGGCTGGGCGGCTGCCCCGTGCCCATCACCTGGGCCAGCTTCGGAAAGTCAGCGAGCCAGCCGAGCTGCCTGGTCGAATAGTACTGCCGCACTAGGGCAAGACTGTCATTCCCGCAGACCTCGGAGACACCGCTCTTCTTCGAAGTCCTGAAGACCCGGTACTCATCGCGATTACCGGTGGGAAGGAACACCACCGACTCCTCTGCCGAGAGTCGCGCGAAGTAGGCGCGCGCCTGGCGCTGCCGACGAGAAAAATGTCCGGTCACGGGCGTTGCTGATGTATCAAGCATAAACACGCTCTCCCCAGCCTCATGGGCATTGGTAAAAGAACCATAGCAAAAAATTAAAAATATTTCCAGGGTTATGCCAAACAGTTATTAACAGAGCGTAGAGACAAAAAAAACAGACCTCGAAAGGCCTGTTCTTGCTGCAGAATATTAATGTATCTGGCTAATTTCACTTAGTAAGACATTTTCAACATAGATACCGCGTGCATAGAAAATCCGTTCGAGTTCGTTTTTTAATTCCATTTCAACCTGATCACGCTTTGGCCCGATAATATCTTGGTAATCAAAGCGGCTAAAGACCATACGTATACGACTACGAATACTGGGGCGAACAATCTTGGCTACAAAGTCTTCACCGACTGTTTGCCAAATCGATGGAATCTGATGAACATCGAGGCGAAGCAGAATTGTTCCTTCCGTTCCAACCTTTTTACCATCCTGGGTTACTGCGGCGGTTGGGATATCCCCCATCGCGCGTTCGTTCTCGGGGTTAAACTGGCGCGAGATACTGTATTCAAGCGTCTGAGTATTAAACAATTTTGCTTTCTGCCAGAACGGGATTTTGAGATGCAGCCCAGGCGTTAAAACTTTTTTAAGGACGCCACGACCGAGGTCATAGACACAAGCAACGTAACCGGGTGGCACGTAAATAAACAGCCCCTTCAGCACGTCTTCGACGACGAACGAGTACATCAGTTTGTCGAGTGAATCTCCGGCCATACAAAAAATTTAATTTCCGAAAGTTTAATGATGGCCACCATGGTCATCGTGCCCGTGCGCTTCTTTCTTCGGGGCAAAAATAACTTTACTAACAAGCTTAACAATATCAGAAAAAACGAGCGTTGTCAAAATAAATAGAGCTTTAACCATGGGCAGAAACCACAGAAAAAAGAAAATAAATGTTGGAAATAAAATAAGGTACACAGCGTCCGCGCTTTCTGTTTTTGTTTTCTTGGTACGCTGCTCAAGAAGAATAGAAATAAACACGTACCCGGCTACAATCCCTGACCAAACATAGTCATGATGGAGTCCAATATCAAAGCCATAGAATGACGTATTAATCACTCCGGGAAATTCAACAAACGAATAAAGAATTTTAATAACTTTCTCCCCGCTGATACCCCGAACGAACACCTGATACAATAAAAAGAACACGAGCACCTGTACCAGTAACACGATTACACGGGCCCACGGTGACACATAATGCTTCTTCAGCATCCGGCGAATTTCTTCTTTTTGGGTAATAGAATCGTTCTTATAAACACCCTTGAGGCGAGCAATTTCTTCATCGATCTTTTGCTGCTTGGTGTTATTGTGCTCAGAGATAATACTGAGCGGCAACAAAACAAGGCGTAAAAAAACCGTTAGCCAAATAACAGCCCAGCCCAAATTTTGTCCGGCCACGTGCGCATAAATCCAAAATAGCGCGTTAAAAACGGGCTGATAGAGAAACGTATACCAAATTCCTGAGAGCATACCTAGAGGCTTAAGTACGCATAGTGTAGCATTTTTCGCTACAAGAAGCAAAGATTAGGCAAAGACAGTGCTAAGTGCAAGGCGGAGGCGACAGATAAACGAACACGGTGTAGCACGCTCAAGCGGCCCACATGTTTCACAGCAAATAAAATGTCGATGACAACGAAGATTTCCGCAATTAAGATAGCGCTCACTCGCCTGGCCGCACTTTTCACATTTCCCAATAACCTCATGCTCACCAAAAGCCATCGTTACTCGGCCATCAAAAACATACAAACTTCCTTTAAAATCTTGCCCAGGATACTTTTCCATATAACTCACAATACCATTGTGGAGCTGGTAGACATCACTAAACCCATGTTTCACCAAAAATCCTGATGCTTTTTCACAACGTACTCCCCCAGTACACACCGTCACAATGGTTTTGTCTTTCAAATGGCCGAGAACTGGCAGCACCTTTGGCAAATCGCGGAAATTTTCCAGAGGCGGTAAAATAGAACCCGCAAAATGACCGGATCGGTGCTCGTAGTCATTGCGCATGTCAACGATATAAAACTCGCGGCCGCTTTGAATCCAGTCGTGCAGCGTCTCGGCTGACAAGTATTTACCGGTAATTTCATTTGGGTTTAGATCATCTGCTTTCAGGTGACCGCTCACAATCTCGCCGCGAACTTTAATCGATAATTTAGGAAAGGCATTGCCCGTACCGCTACTTCGTTTAAAATTCATATCGGCAAAACGAGGGTCGTGGCGCATAGCATCAATATACCGCTCTGTATTCTCGGAAGATCCCTCAACGGTGCCATTAATCCCCTCTTTGGCAATAATAATACGGCCCTTTAAACCTAAGTGTTTACAGAGTTCCATTTGGGCTGCGCGGAGCGCTTCCGGGTCTTCGATAGTGACGTATTTATAATAAAGGAGGATTTCGTGCATATTTATACTAAAAACAGCGCTATTCTAACCTATTTCGAAATATATTTCAACTAGGAGTTAATTATTAGAAAAAAGAACAAGAATATGCTATACTTGTCAGCAAGGTCCTTTTATGCTATAGTTTGACGTTTCATATATGGCTACCATTGAACAAATTCTAAAGTTTGTTGAAGAAGGCTATGCAGCCTTGGCGACTTTTATGAAAACAATTATGCAAATTAAGGATGAAGAACAACAAGTTATTAAAGATGCAGTTAAAGCTGCCGAAGAGAAAAAAATTAATATTCTTAAATCTAAGATCAACTCGCTATGAACATGATGCCAGAAAAAATACCTCAGGCAAGTCGAGAACAAATTGAGGGTGCCGCTCAGCAAAAAAAACCCGATTCCGGCAATTTTATTAAAAGAATGATAGATCGACTTCGCGGCAATTCTGCCAAAGAAACAGCAGTTGCTAGCAAGGATGAAATTGACAGATTTCTGGAACAGGGAGCAAACGAAGAAGTAGCGCTTCAGGCTGAATTGGGCGGCATGGTAGACAAAGCAGTTGCGATTGAAGGATCAGTAGACACTAACCAGCTGAAGCAAAAAAAGCAAGAATTAAGTGAGCGAGCTGAACAAGCCTATAAAACACTTATTCAAAAAGAGCAGGAGCTTCAAAAACAAATTGCTGACTTACTTGAGGGACCGGGCCAGGAATCACGCATGTCAGCGAGTCAGGCGGTTGAGAAACTAGCCCGAGTTGAAGCAGCACGTCAAATGACTGAGGCTGCTTGGGATAAGGCTGGTGATGATGAAACTAAAAAAGCAAAATATGATCGGATGGGTAAACTTGTCCAACAAAAAGCTGACCTAACTACAAGGCTCGATAAGCTTACGTATGGTAAAACCGATGAACTCGCTCCCCAGATCAATAAACGATCAAAAGAACTTCTCTCTTCTTCAGAAGCTTGGGATAAAAAAACCGGTAAAGATAATTGGTCAGAAAGTTTTGACACTACTTCCGTCGCGCCAAGTTCGATCGAATTTAAAAAAAGAGTACAACTGGAATCCAAGGCTGACGACGTTGAACGTATTCAGGCTCAGCTGGATGATGAAATTGCTGTTTTAGTCGCTGAAGATTCCCTTCCAAGCAGCGCAAATAGTAATTCACCGATAGAAGCTTTTCAAGAAGCCTACAATTTTGAAGAGCGAAATATTAATAGAGCAAAGGATGCCGGTAAAGAAGCGCCGAAAAAATCTATTATAGCGCGTGAAGGTTTAGGTGAAATTATTCGCCTTAAAAAGGAGCTTAACGCTTTAAAAGCTGAAGAAAATAATAGCGGTGTTGAAGCAGCACCCGCTCCAACTGAGGAAGTTGAACAACCTTCAGTTGTTTTGGGCCCTGACAGTGGCCCAGTTACCGACATTCGAAGTCGCCAAAAACCTAAAGAAGCCGAACTCGATGAACGGAGTGTTAAAGAACTCACCACACTTGAAAGCGAACTCAACACAAAACTCGCTGAGTTAAAAGAAGAGCAAAATAACCTCGTACTTCAACAAAAAAATATTGTTGAAAAAATCGGTCTATCAGAAAAAAAACGCACTCGTATTTCTGAAGAAGAAAAAACTACAATGAAAAAAATGAAAGCTGAAAGTGTGGGTCTTGCACGAAAAATTGACGAACTCGATCCGCAAATTGATGAAACTGAACAGCAATGGGTTGCGGTTAAGACCCAGCTACAACGAGCAAGCACTAAAGCAGCTTAAAAAATCAAATAAAATACCTCCAGTTCAAATGGAGGTATTTTTTTCCTCCCGCTCCCTAAAGCGTTACTATGTAACGCCTTAGGGAGAAGGCTAGGAGGAAGGATTGGGCGGGGGGGGTGAAAGAGCATCAGGGGCGGAAGTGCTTTTTGGATCGGATTTTGTGCTTCTGACGTGTAACGTGATGCCGGCGCCTAGGATTTTTTTTCGCTTCCCACTTTGGCAGCTCATACTTTGGCGCAACATACACTGGAAAAGGAGTGCGAGGAGCCGCGGCCGGAAGGGCAGGCTTTGCAACACTTTCGGGGATCGAAGGAGTAGTGGGAGCGTTCTCGGCAATATAGTCGCCTACTATCTCATAGACCATGTAGCCAAAGAAAGCCATTGCTCCACCAACAATCAGCCACACTACAAAAACTCTGAGCAGTTCAGCACTCGAAAGCTGCTTCTTCGGCTTAGGGCGAAGCATCACTTTGGCAGGAACTGCACCGATAAGTGCTCGCGTCTTCTCGTCCAGCGAGACGGTTCGTGCCGAGGGCATGACCTTGGCCGCGGAATAGACTGCGGCGGCCGGTGGTGGCGAACACTCCGTCTTGTCGTTCAGATTACGAGGATTTTCAGCACCTACAACCGTAGGCGCGACCACACCTTGAACATAGACCCGTTTTGTTGGCATGGAAAACTCCGTCTTCAGGAGAAAAGTTCTTGGTAAGAAAGAAGTTTACAGAAAAAAAACACTCCTGTCAATCATAGACAAGAGCGCTCACGCAAAAACAATTGGCGCGCAGGCGGCGCGTTTAGACAGTGCGAGCAAGCAATCCGATAAGCAAAATGCCGACAAAATTAAATACTAATGAAATTGGCACAAACCAGGATAATTTCATTTTGGAAAAACCGAGGAGTCCAATCCCCAATTCATCCGGCAAGGGCGATGCGATGATGATGCCGCCGAGGAGAAACGTAAACCACCGGAACATCCGCATTTTAAAGAGTCTTTTCAAGCGTTTCGGCATCCCCCGTTCACTGATAAGCTCCGTCAAATGACCACTTAAGCGATCGCGAATGAAATAGAAAATAAAAAGATCTCCACAGACCGCACCCAGTGAGCCAAGGAGCGCAGTTACAAAAACCGAATTAACTTGCGCGATTTCGCCAAGCGTCACAATGGCTGGTGCTGTAGTAAAAACAGACGTAAAAAAAATACCTGACACAAAACTACCAATCCACTCCAGCTCTTTCGTTGAGGTCAGTACGCGTACCAATATATCGGTTTTTACCAAAAAAACAGAAACACCAATACTAAGCGCAATGATCGCGAGATCATGAAAAATTAGCGATGCTTTTGAAGTACGTCGTTTCATGAAAAAAATTACATATACAAAGAGTACTGTAAACGTAGTATATCATACTTCCTGTATCAAAAAACCGGCTTTCCAAAACCGGTTTTTTGTTTAAGAACTATTTCTTTGGTTCGTCTGCTTTTGGTGCTGGTGGAGTTGTTGTCTCATCTTTCTTTTCATCAGTAGTATCGGTCATACATTTTTTCGTTGTCCGGAGAGCCGCCGAGCATGTCCACATACCGAGCAGATCTACAGCTGAATTAACTCCTACACTGTAGCGTGCGCTCTATAGGGCGATGTGTCAAGCAATGTACAGTTTACCTACTTTTACCATCGTAGGGCGTTAGCGCGAGCTCCTTAAGATTGACCCCTTCTAAACAACGGACGTTAATCGCTATCATTTTTTTATCTCCCGATACCACAGCGTTTGCAAATGACTGAGTACCACAAACCTTACAAAACACATGATGAATTACTTTTTTATTAAACAAGTATTCGCCAAGTGATTCCTCACCGGAAATGAGTTTAAATTTTTCAACCGGTACAAAGTTCAGGAGCAATCCTTTTGCGGTGCAATACGAACAATTACACTCGATGATTTGCGCCAGATCAGTTTCTACTTCGTAGCGAACAAGACCGCAATGACAACCCCCGGTATACACTGACATATTTCTGTAATTAACGGCTTTTTTTAAATTCTAAACTTTCGGCTTTGAGAAGCTTCTTCAAAATCCCAATCGCTTTTGGACCCATCCCATGCAACTCCAGCAGTTCAGCTTCAGAATGTTTGGCAACCTGTTTCAATGTTGTAATTTTGGCATTCATCAGCGCACGCTGTGCAGGGGCGCTAATATCACCAAATTCTCCTGTGCTCTTTTTCTGATAATATCCGGGCCAGCATTTTGGGCAAACAGGACAGTCACTCGACTTAGAGAAGACATGCCCGCGACTACAGGTGACCGTGCGCTTCTTACCATTTCTCTGCTCATTACGTTTTACCCCTTCCTTTACTAATCGTGCAATCAAGGCAAGCGGAATTTTTTCGTCGAGACTAAATTGAATTGTCGCTTTGCCGGTTACTTTCAATTTTTTCGCATACTCGGGCGGAATCGGGGGCATGGCAAAAAAACTGATGTGATCCTTAAAATACGCAAAGTAAACAAGTCGCCCCTGGTACCCATAATACGGCATGCTATAACTGATTTTTTCTTCAGCTTGGGGAGCCGCTTTTTTGATTGTTTGCCGAATATTTTTCAACTTTCCTTGAATTGCTTTCGGCGCACTAGCGATATACGCTTCAACACTCGTTACTTTTTGCATACTCTTTATGTTACTTGGCTTTTGTATACGCCGCTTCGAGCTCGGCAATATCAAACTTCTTCATCGCCATAAATGCTTTGGTTACTGCCGCAACTTGCTCAGGTGATCCTTCGTTCATCATACGCCCCAGTGCCGTTGGCCAAACCTGCCACGATACGCCGTACGCGTCTTTGAGCCACCCGCACTGCTCAGCTTCCGGCACAGCCGAAAGCTTTTGCCAGAAATAATTAATTTCTTCTTGAGTATCGCACGGAATAAGGAGCGAAATTGCTTCACTAAAACTAAACTTATGATCGTAGGCAGATTCCATCGCGCCGAACTCTTGGCCGCGCAACTGGAAAACCGCGTACTTTACTTTACCTTCAGTGTCGGGCGCCTCCCCTGCAGCATAGCGCATCATGATGGTAGCGCTCGATGGCAGTTCGCTTCCAGCGGCAGCCGGTGCTTGCTTAAAGATTTCAACATACTTACTCATCGCTTCTTCCACTTTACCATAAGCGCCACCCACAAACGTCAATGCCGGAACAATTTTTTGCTCAATTGGCTGGTCTGCCATATACGAGAGCTGCCACGATACTCCGTACTTATCCTGGACCCAGCCATAGAATTCACTAAACGGGTATGCCTGAAGTGGCATCAGTGCCGTACCACCTTCCGACAATGCTTCCCAGAGCTTGCTGGTTTCTTCCTTAGTAGCACATTTTACCTGAAACGAAATCGATGGGTTGATTTTAAATACTGGCCCAGCACTAATTGCCATAAACGGCTGACCGCAAAGTTCAAACGCCAAGATATCACAATCACCTGACGGCGTGTTGTGAATAACGGAAGAACTGGTAATTTTAGAATTCGGAAATATCGCGACGTAGCGTTCAGCTGCTGCTTTAGCTTCTTTATCGAACCATAGATGCGGGGTAATTTTTTGCATACGATATTAGTTAGCGGGCTGAAGCAAGCTGGCGCGATTGCCTTCAGTGTCCATGAACGAAACATACATTCCCGTGCCTGGAATTGGCATTGGCTCCCCAAGCACTTTACCACCGGCTTCGGTTACTTTTTTCATTGCTACCTGAATATCTTCTACAGAAATAACAACCGATGGATATTGCGCTGGCCAGTCCGGTTTTTTAGGAAAAAATCCCCCATTAATCGTGCCCGGAGTTTTGACCATGCGGTTTTCATCAGTCTCAGCAGTATAGGCCGTTACATAGTCCATCATTTCGGGTCCGAGTTTATTCATTTTCCAGCCTAACGCTTCTTCGTAAAATTTAGCCACGCGATCTTTGTCTTCGTAGGGCATTTCAAAATGCACGACAGGATTTAAATTTGTCATAGAAAAAATATTTAAAGCTTACGCTTCCTGCTCAACATGCTTCTTAAAATTATCGAGGATCGCTTGCCAACCGGCGCGCTGCATTTCTTCCGGATTTTCCTGTTCCGGATCAAATGATTCAATCACACGCACACCCTCCGGTACTGTTTCAAAAACAATTTTTGCTTTCCGGTCACCAAATTCGTATTCAATAAGTGCACCTTCTTCAACTGCAGTATAGACACCGGCCATATCAAACTCGGCACTTTTATCTTTAGCAGCCATTACTGTTTTGAATCTTCCACCTACGCGCAGATCGTTCTCAGCACGGGGCGCTTCCCAGTCGTCGGAGGCAAAAGCCCACTTTGTAATATGATCTGGTTCATTCCAGCACACCCACACTTGTTCAATCGGAGCTTTAACCGTTGTTTCAATAGTAATCATAGAGCTAACAATTAAAATTAAAATTTATTTTTCAGCGATTTCTTTTAATTTTGCCAAAGCCTTTGGCCACATACCTTCAAACATAGCCAACATTTCCGGATTTCCCTCAGCAAAATCAAGATCTACCTGAACTTCGGTTTTTCCATCATTTTCTGTAAAGGTATAATTTTCATGAGCACCGGCCCACGACGCAACTCGTTCACTGGTCGTATCCTCTACTCCGTTTGCAACTTCGCCTAAGTGTTCAATGGAAATAAAATCATACGGCCGATTCTCCGCGATCCGGCTTACCATACCGCCGGTCGTACCGTCATCGTTTGGACCTAAAAATAACATTTTACTGCCGACATCCCAACTGCCTTCATAATACGAACCCTTATGAAACGCTTCAGTCCATTCTCGATAGGTGGCGTCCTCAAGCATCGTATTCCATACTTTTTCTTTTGGGGCGTTAATGGTTGCGGAAAAATGTAGCTGTTGCATAGAATAAAAATTAGTTTACTAAGTTTTAATAAGTCCGGGTTTCTTGGCTGCGAGCTTCAGCACTTTGGTTAAACCTTTCAGGTCAAGATCCTCGATTTTTTTAATTTGAATACAACTTTTACCTACCTTCACGTTGCCAAGCTCGTCTTTATGGCTTTCGGCCAAATACTTTCCGCCCTCAATGGAGCAAATATACAAGCTCATATAATTCTTTTGGCTAGCGAGCGAAACAACCGGCCAATCAATTTCTTTTTTCTGAGCGTTTATATATTTAAATGTACCATAACCGAGCATGTTGTAGGCAAACAATGGTTTCAATTTTGGTACAGTTTTTTTAATAAATCCATCTAGAAAAAGAATGGATTTGCGCCTTTCGGGCTCGAGCAAGGCGATATATTCTTTAATTGACGTTGCTTTAACCGCTTTGAACATGTTCATAAAAACCCCTTATAGTTTAACTATGGAATAGTACAATGTTTTATTATTGAGCGCAACGCTTAAAGCTTCCCTACACCACACAAAGTCAAATCCAGGGTTGACAAAAAGCTATCTTTATTCATACTAGTGTTTAGGTACACAAGTTCATTGACGAGGAGCAGCCATGCCAAAACCGACACTCGCCGGATTGGGACCTCTACAACCTGAAATTGCCGGAGAAAGTGATCGGCACAGTGTGCCGGTGAACATTCCTGACGGAGCGCCGACCAGGCGTACAACCCCCGAAGAGCTCGAGCCGTTGGTCAAAGAAATGAATAAATCTGATAACGGCGATGCCATCCCGGACGAGGTGAACGATCGACCGACCCGCCCCGAACCCGCTCACGTACTTGCAATGCGGGCCTCAGAGATGCACACACCTCATTCAGGGCCTGTGGTCTTCGCGCCCGCTTCGGCACGGACGATTCCGGACGGATTACCTGTCGTTTCGGGCGCACCTGCGGACACCCTTCTCGACCTGCTGTCGGTACCGATTTTCATAACTGACCCGCCACCCAAGGCACTCAGTTTAGGAGAAGCACAGGGCAACCCGGACCCAGCGGCACCTCCCAGCCTCGAGGTGCCGAAGGTCCCGCCTCGTACATTCTCGTGGAGGCTGCTGGCAGCATTTGCCCTGTTCGCTGTCGCCGGCAGCGCGATCGGGTACACGTGGCGGCACACCAGGCCAAAAAAGGCCACGACACGCACGGTTGCCCATGCGCAGCCGCATACGCGCAAAGCTGCGTCCGCGCCCACACCGAACTCACCCACCCCGAAGCTCGCAGGAACGGACCGCGCCAGCACGCCTGTTCTTGCTGGACGCGACTACCCAAAAAAGAGCTGCCTCGAGCTCTTCACGAAGCGCAGAGACCGCAAACAGTGTGCACATGAAGTGCTGGAACGAGCGAGGTATCTCTGGAACAAGGACCAGAGCGTGTCCTGCAGCAACTTCACGGTCGATGGCGTACATCCAAGCGACGCAAAGCGCGCCTGCAAACGGCTTGCCAAGGCACAAAAGAAACGCCGCCATGTCAGAGTCTTACCAACCTTCTGATCATCCTCGCTAACTCACATCGCAATCCTGCGACAAAGGGCGAAGGATGTCACACCAACATCCTTCGCCCTTCACTGCCTATTGAATATCGATCGGCG
>CAZECR010000019.1:5599-20689 GCA_964510495.1 uncultured Gammaproteobacteria bacterium | reverse complement strand
CTATGGCGACAAGCGTCAAATTAAAACAATTTGAAGGACCGCTTGATTTGCTATTGTCGCTTATTGAACAACAGCAAATGAATATTAGTGAAGTATCACTTTCAGATATAACTGAACAGTATTTGAAATGGGTGAGCGAACTGGAAGAGCGTACTGAAGAACTTGCTGATTTTCTGGTGATCGCGACGAAGCTTTTGTATCTCAAATCTCGATTGCTTCTGCCATACCTCTATCCTGCGGAAGAAGAAGGTGGGGTAGGATTAGCAGACCAACTTAAGCTCTATAAGCGTTTTGTGGAGGCTAGCGAACATGTCCACGAGCTCTGGCAGCGTCTTTTTATAAGTTATGGTAGAATAGAACCTCCCTTGAAACAAGAGGGTTTTACGGTGCCTACAAACGCTACGCCGGAGAACCTGCATTCAAGTATGCGCCTGCTCTTAAAGCGCCTTAAACCAGTGAATCCGTTGCCCCAGCTATCGATTGATCGAACGGTCTCGGTAAAAGAAAGGATCGAATCGATTTACGAAGTATTGCAGAAAATTAAACAGCTCAGCTTTAAACAAATGCTCGGCGCTGTTGAAAGTCGCAGTGAAGTAATTATTACGTTTTTAGCGATTCTTGAACTTGTTAAACAAGAAAAAGTCGCTATTGATCAGGTCGACAGTTTTGCCGACATGATGCTTAAAAAAGTCTAATTTTGTATGGCACTTCGTTCCCAGTTAGAATCAGTATTATTTGTTGCGAGTAAACCACTCGCACTCAAAAAGCTCGCTGCAGTGCTTGGTGCTAGCGAAGAAGAAACTGAAAGCCTGCTTAAAGAAGTTGTTTTGCGGTATAACGACCCGGACTCAGGTATTATTTTGGCACAAAACAACGATGAGTGGCAGTTGGTTTCACGAGCGGAAAACCGTGAGCTCACGGAACAGTTTTTGAAAGCTGAAATTACAGAAGAATTAACGAGGCCGCAGCTTGAAACGTTAACTGTAATTTCGTATTGCGGACCGATTACCAAGCCAGAGCTCGAACAAATTCGCGGCGTAAACTGTAGTGTCATTCTGCGCAATTTGATGCTTCGTGGTTTGGTAAAAGAACTTGATGACGAACTGCATTTATTGTCGCGTTATCAAGTGACTATGGAGTATGTGCGGCATCTCGGCCTTACCAGTGTCGAAGAGCTGCCTGAGTACACCGAACTTCACGCTCATGAATTTGTAGAAACAATTCGAGCAATAAGTGCTCCGATAGCTACTGGTTAATTATGCTTCGAGCTAAACTCCTTAATTTTTTGTCTAGTTACGGCACCATTGGCTTGGGGGTAGTTTTGTTGTTTACTGGATCAGTTTTTTTTACTTCAGCTAAGACAACTGCGTATCAGCCCTTTCCAGTCGCTGGTATTCGGGCCGAAACAGGGGTTGGTGGCGACCTTAATCAAACGTTGCCCGTAGCTCAGCCCACGATACCGCTCCTCAAAAGTACGAGCAGCACCCTTACACTACCGCTCACCGCAGCTGCAGTGCTGGTTGTTGACGATACATCGAATGCGGTTCTGTATAGCAAAAACCCCGATGCTATCCGTCCGCTTGCCAGTATTACCAAGCTCATGACTGCGCTTGTTTTGCTGGACCTTCCAGTTTCATGGTCTAGTACTACTGTTATTACTTCAGAAGACTGGGATGGTGAAAGTCATTTGGTAGAGGTTGGAGAAAAATATACGTTAGAAGACTTGTGGCATGTAGCCTTAATTGGCTCTTCGAATACGGCAATTAGCGCTCTGGTACGTAACAGTACGGTTACTTCAACCCAGTTTGTGGCGCTTATGAATGTTAAAGCGGTTGCCTTGGGGCTTTCAACTGCTTCGTTCGTAGAGCCGACCGGGCTCAATAGCGGTAATGTCGCAAGCCTGGGGGATACAGTATCGCTTCTGAAAGAAGCGATACGCCGCGATAAAATTTTTAAAGCTCTGCACACTGGTGAATACTATGCCGCTCCGCTTGGGGCTGCAAAACAGCGTCGCATTTGGAGTACCAACTGGCTTTTGACGAACTGGATTCCGAATGATTTTAGCGTTGAAAATATTGTTGGTAAGACGGGATATATTAATGACTCGTTATATAATTTTACGGTACGACTTACTGATGAGCGAGGGCACGCGCTGCGTATTGCAGTTCTCGGGGCGGCAACCGCAGAGGCACGGTTTACCGAGGCGCGCGATGCGGCAACCTGGGTTTTTAAAAATTATCTTTGGCCTGGTGATCCGGGCTACGACGCTCTCACTGAATAGAAATTACTTTAAAAGTATGCTATACTAAAAAAATAGCATACTTTTTATTTTTGGTATGGAGCTTAAGTCAATTGATCAGGTAAAATTTTTTCCAAAACAGCGTGTGCTGCTGCGAGTAGATTTTAATGTTCCTTTGAAAAATAAAAAAGTTATTGATGATTTTAAAATTATACAGACACTGCCAACTATTAAGTTTTTACTTAAAAAAAAGGTTCAAATTATTATTGTAAGTCATTTAGGTAGGCCGAGTCGACCTACTCCCGCGCTCAGCTTAAAACCAGTTTCGGAGTACCTGGCGAAGCTCTTAGCTACAAAGATTACTTTTACATCACTTGAAAAATTAGAAAAAAACACTCGAAGCACTGATGGAGTTTATTTTTTAGAAAATATTCGTTTTCACAAAGAAGAAGAAAAGAATACCAAAAATTTTGCTAAGCGTTTGGCAAATCTTGCCGATAGTATGGTGCTTGATGGCTTTGGGGTCAGTCATCGTAGTGCGGCTTCGATTGTCGGTGTTGCTGCATTTTTGCCGACGTACGCAGGGCTTTTGCTTTCCGCGGAAATTACCGGTCTTAATCGCGTGCTCGAAAAACCTCGCAAGCCTTTTGTGGTTGTGCTGGGTGGAGCAAAGATGGAGACCAAAATTCCAATGCTTAAAAGATTAGCACCACTGGCAGATTATATTTTGGTCGGTGGGGGGCTGGCGAACACCTATTATTTGTCTGAAGGGTACAGGATCGGCACATCCTTGGTTGAAAAAAAATTCATTGCAGAAATGCGCACGCTCGGTAAGAATAAAAAAATAATTTTTCCGGTTGATGCGGTATATGGTACCGAAGGTGGTAAAAAAGTTGGCGTCACCACTCGTGAAAATCAATTTAAATTGCCTGGTCAAAGTTTGGGCTTCTATGATATCGGCCCTAAAACGATTCAATTATTTGCTAAATATCTGCGCAAGGCCGAAACGATTGTTTGGAATGGAGCGTTGGGGTTTTTTGAACAGCGACCGTATCACTTTGGAACATATGCTATTGCTCAGGCGATTGCTGCTAGGGCCAAAGGACGGGCGTTTGGAGTAGCTGGCGGCGGTGAAACTGTCGAAGTTATTAAAAAATTGGGCTTGCTTAAGCAAATCGATTTGGTATCAACGGGTGGTGGAGCAATGCTTGAATTCTTAAGCGGAGCACATTTGCCCGGAGTAACGGTAGTCACTAAAAAATAATTTATTAACATTTATTTACGTAAGCAATCTCTCAGACGAAGATTGTTTATAAGGAGATAGGTATGCCAACGAACAGTCGACCAATGATGTCCGAGCCACCCCGCCGCGCCCCAACGCCACCCATGGGTCCACCCCCAGGAGACATGGATCCAAAAAACGGCCATCATCATGACCCGTGGTACAATCGTGGTAGTTTTTTTAGAAAATTCATGAGCGCGCTCGTCGGTGTGCTTTTAGTATATATTATTTTTTATTTTGGAACGCTCATTCGTAACAACATTAAAAAATACGATTATATTGGCAAGGCTGATCGTATGGAGCGTTCGATTACCATTAACGGCTACGGTAAAGTAACTGGAAATAATGATATTGCCGTTACTTCGATTGGGTACTCTAATACCGATAAAGATGTGTCAGTTGCCCAAGCAGCTAATAAAAAAACCATGGATAGTATTACGAGTGAACTGACGCGTATGGGTGTGGACGCAAAGGATTTGCAAACCGATTACACTATTTATCCTGATTATAATTATACTCAAGACAAAGGTCAGGAACTGAAAGGCTATCGTGTTTCTAGTAATATCACTGTCAAGATTCGTGATCTGAGCCGCATTCCCACCATTCTTTCCTTAGCCGGAAAATACGGCGCGACCCAGGTAAGCGGTCTCAACTTTACTATCGATGATCCAGAGAATTTAAAGACAGAAGCACGGGACGAAGCTTTGGCTAATGCTCATCAGAAAGCAGCAGAACTAGCCGCAGCTCTGGGTGTCAAAATGGTTGGGGTTTTGTCGTATAGTGAATACGAAGGCAATAACAATGGTTACGACGCTTATAAATCACTGGCCTATCCTGCCGGCTCAGCTGTTTCCGCTGAAGCATATGCGCCACAGGTAGCTTCTGGAAGTAAAGATGTTGAAATGAATGTCGCGATTACGTATGAAATTCAACCGCTCAGTAAATGGTAAAAAACGTAGGTATAAAAAGAGTCCTCAGACGGACTCTTTTTATTTTTATGCGTACAACGCCTGGGACTATCTTCATGGCTGGTTTAATCACTCTGTGGTATACTATTTTTTGAACCTTAATCTTTTTTGTCTATGAAAATCAAGTCCATCAGTGCTCGGGAGGTGCTGGATTCACGAGGGAATCCGACAGTAGAAGGCAAAGTTGTTTTAGAAAACGGTTTGGCTGCGACAGCTAAAGTTCCGTCCGGTGCTTCAACTGGTACGCACGAGGCGCTCGAACTTCGCGACGGTGGAAAGCGCTATGGTGGTAAAGGTGTGCTGAAAGCAGTAAAAAATGTTAACACGCTTATTGCAAGGGCCCTAGTTGGTAAAGATGTTGAACATCTTGCGCTTCTTGATCGAACCATGATCGAACTTGATGGTACTAAAAATAAAGCCCATTTAGGAGCTAATGCTATTTTGGCTGTGTCGCTTGCGGCGGCTCGCGTTGGAGCTATGGCAATGAATTTACCGCTCTATCAGTATATCCGCTATATCTACAAAATTCCCGAAAAAGGATATCGCATGCCAGTTGCGACCATGAATATTTTGAATGGTGGGAGGCACGCTGACAATGGACTTTCGATTCAGGAATTCATGATTATCCCGAAGGCTCCCTTAATGCGCGAACGAGTACGAATGGGCTCCCAAATTTTTCATTCGCTTGCTAATTTGCTCGGTCAAAAGGGGTATGTTACGAGCGTGGGTGATGAAGGCGGTTTTGCCCCCGAATTGCTTAATAATGAACGTGGTCTCCAGTTAATTGTGGAAGCGATCAAACTCGCTGGCTGGACTCCTGGTAAGCATGTCTATCTGGGACTCGATTTAGCCGCGTCTGAATTTTATCATAATGGTAAATATTATTTCATTAACAAAAAACAAGGTTGGCGTGGTGAAAAAATGATTGAAGTTTTGGAGGGGTGGGTCAAAAAATATCCACTCGTGTCGCTTGAAGACGCGCTCAGCGAAGATGATTGGGCAAACTGGCAGCTTCTTACTAAGTCACTTGGCCGAAAAGTAAGTTTAATTGGCGACGATTTGTTCGTTACCAGTCCAGAGCGTCTCACAAAAGGTGTGGAACAAAAAGTTGCTAACGGCATTTTGATCAAAGTAAATCAGATCGGCACGCTTACGGAAACTGTCGAAACAATTTTACTGGCCAAGAAACATGGGTATCGTATTAGTGTTTCGCATCGTAGCGGGGAAACAAGTGATACGTTTATTGCCGACCTCAGCGTCGCCGTTAATGCAGATTTCATTAAAACCGGTTCTATGTCGCGCTCTGAACGAGTCGAGAAATATAATCGTTTAATGGAAATTGAACTTGAATTAGGTTTGTAATTTTTTTTAATGAAAAAAGCACCTACAACTTTACTGCTCATCCTCGATGGTTTTGGTTTACCAGGACCGAAAGATAAAAACACCGTAGTGAATGCCAAAAACATGCCGCATTTTTTTAAGTGGCTGAAAAAGTTTCCTAACACTGCTCTTGAAGCAAGTGGAACTGCCGTTGGTTTGTTTAAAGGGCAAGAGGGCAACAGTGAAGCGGGCCATTTAAATTTAGGGGCAGGCCGGATAGTAAAGCAGGACGCTCTCTATATCACAGACGCAATCATGGACGGAACGTTTTATAAAAACAATGCTTTCCATGAGGCAATTCATCATGTTAAAAAATATCGCACTACTGCGCATGTAATGGGACTGCTTTCGAATCACAATAGCGCTCACTCTAGCCCTGAACACCTCTATGCCTTGCTCGAACTTTTGCACCGTGAGGGTGTGAAGAAAGTATATCTCCATTTATTTACCGATGGACGTGACTCGGGGCAGCATGATGCCATGCATCATCTTAAAAAATTAGAACAACAGCTCTACGGCAATCAAAAGATTGCGACACTCATGGGCAGATTGTATGGCATGGATCGCAATAAAATTTGGAAACGCACCAAAGCTGCCTACGAAGCAATTGTACTTGGCGAGGCGCTGCATCATGCTTCCACGGCTGAAGAAGCGCTCGCGCAAGGGTATAACCGCTCTGAAACTGATGAGTTTATTTTTCCAACGGTAATTACCGATGTAGAGGGTGAGCCTGTAGCCAAGATTAAAGATAATGATGTCATGTTTTTCTTTAATCTGCGAAGTGATAGGGCGCGCCAATTGACCAAAGCACTTGTCCAGCCTAATTTTGAAAAAATGAACCCTGGGGCCTTTCATCGAAGAGGTTTTCCAAAACATACTCGTTTTGTAGCTATGACCGACTTTGGACCGGATCTGCCAGGCGTGCTAACCGCTTTCCCAAGCCGTGATATTAAGCACGGCTTGGTGGAAACACTTCGCTCGGTAAAACAATTGTATATTGCTGAATCAGAAAAATTTGCCCATATTACGTATTTTTTAAATGGTGGATATTCCAAGCCCTTTGGGGACGAAACCTGGGTAAAGGTTGCTTCGGACACAGTTTTAAGTTATGATAGTAGGCCTAAGATGCAGGCTCATAAGATTGCCGATCAGGTAATCAAAGCTATTCAAACTCAGCAGTATGATTTTATTGCTGTAAACTTAGCCAACGCTGATATGGTTGGGCACACTGGTAACCTTCAGGCCGCTGCCCAGGCTGTCCAGACGCTTGATCAGGAGCTTAATCGAATGATTACCGCACTTCTTGCGGCAGGTGGTCAGGCACTGATCACCGCTGATCACGGTAATATCGAAGAGCTTGTTAACCTCAAAACCGGAGAAAAAGATACAGAGCATTCAGTTAATCCAGTACCATGTATTCTTTTGGCACCCGTAGCGCAATTACGTGTTTGGAAGATTGCGGGTATACGGCTCAAGTCACGTGGTGCAAAACTTGCCAATGTCGCGCCAACGCTGCTTAAAATGCTAAAACTTCGGAAACCTAAAGAAATGACGGCCACATCCTTATTTTAGTCTCCAGAATCGTATGAAATATAAGCCGGTCGTACTCGCTATTTTTGATGGCTGGGGTGTTGCTCCAGACAGCGAAGGAAATGGTATTACTCGCGCGAGAACGCCGAATTTTTTGTCGTATGTGAAAAATTATCCCGTAATGACTTTGTATGCATCAGGAAATGAAGTGGGAATTAATCCGGGCGAAATGGGCAACTCTGAAGTGGGGCATTTAAATATTGGCGCAGGGCGCGTGTACTACCAATCCTGTCCACGTATTAACCAATCAATTTCAGGCGAAGATTTTTTTAACAACCGCGCCTTCCTTGGAGCTGCTGAACAGGTTCGTAAAAATAAATCTAAATTACATATTGTTGGTTTGGTAGGTTCGGGCAACGTGCATGCCAGTGGCGAACATTTAGTTGCGCTTCTGCAATTTTGTAAACAGCAAGGTCTTGGTAAAGAGGTATTTGTACACGCAATCTTGGACGGTCGCGATGCGGTGTATAATTCCGGACAAGTGTTTATGAAGGAGCTTGAAAAAAAGATGAGCGAACTGAAGGTTGGCAAAGTGGCCAGTGTTGCTGGGCGATACTATGCAATGGACCGTGATAATCGTTGGGATAGAATTGAGAGGGCCTACGTGGCTATGGCCGAAGGACGATCGGAGCAGGCGTATGCCAGTAGCGCCGAAGCTATCCAGGCATCATATGATCAAAAAAAATTTGACGAGGAAATTGTGCCGACGGTGATTACCAAGAATGGTGCACCGCTCGCAACCGTCGGAGCAGGGGATGCGGTTATCTTTTTTAATTTTCGTCCTGACCGCGCTCGTGAGTTAACGCACGCTTTTGTTCTGCCTGGTTTTGAAAAATTCAAACGTGAGTATATTAAAGATTTATACTTTGTCACGATGACTGAATACGAAAAAGATTTGCCGGTAGTGGTTGCATATCCGCCGATTGTTGTTACTAACTGTTTGGCGGAAGTAATCAGCAGGGCTGGTCTCAAGCAGCTTCACGTAGCAGAGACTGAAAAATATGCCCATATTACGTTTTTCTTAAACGGCACTGTTGAAAACCCATTTCCCGGTGAAGATCGCGCTTTGGTTCCTTCGCCTCAAGTCGGCAGCTATGCTGAAGCTCCGGAAATGTCAGTTAAAGGTGTTGTCAAAGAAGTGGTAAAAGGGCTGGATAGTGGAGCATATGATTTTATTGCGCTCAATTTTGCTAACCCAGATATGGTCGCGCATACAGGTAATTTGGCGGCTACCATTGCGGCTTGTGAAGCGGCGGATAGCGCACTTCGCGAAGTGGTGGAACACGCGCTCGCCAAAGGTGGAGTGGTTGTCATGACTGCAGACCACGGCAATGCCGAAGGGGTGGTTAATTTGCAAACCGGTGAAATCGATAAAGAACACTCAACGAGTCCGGTTCCACTCTTAATTATTGGTAAAGATTTTCAAGGTCAAGCTGGGCCTGCAGGAGACCCGCCAGAGGAAGACCTGAGTCTTCTGTCGCCGGTTGGAATGCTTGCTGATGTTGCGCCAACGATTCTTAAATTAATGGGTCTCGAGCAGCCGCCAGAAATGACGGGCGCACCACTTGTATAAGATTTTTATATTTAAAAATACTCTCGGTCATATTTTTGACCGAGAGTATTTTTTGTGAAAATGGGATTTATGATTTCGCTTCCAAACTTTGTTGTAGCAGTCGCAGAGCAAATACTTCACTTTCTTGTAAATTCTTTCCTTCAATAACAAATGTGGCCTGTTTTTTGTCTCCTGTGGCATGCAGTTCTTTACCAAGAAGAAGTGCATCATGATGGCGTTCGCTCGAGATAAGTCCGTATACTTTACCAGCCTCTCCTTCTCCTGGGAGTTCATAGAGGAGGACGATAATTTTTGCTTCGGGAGAGTTGCTAATAAGATCATCGACCACACCTTTCAAATCCTGTGCTTCAGCTCCAGAGTGAATAAAATCTTCCCGGGTGATCATGGTTGATACAATGCCGAGTGACGGATCACTTTTGAGATGAGTTAAAGCTTGGCCCCACAGTTTGAGGGTGGCGAGCGAGCGGGTTCGATACAGATTTTGAATAATAGTTTCGCGTTCGCCGCCCAGTTTAATGAGACTGCTTGCAACGTTTAATGCTTGCGGTGTCACGTTGGCGGTTTTGAAACTCTTAGTCGCAGCAATCATGCCGGTCAAAAGGGCGGTTGCGATTTCTTTACCAATTGCTGGTTCATCAACTTGGCGGAGTAACTGATATACGATCTCGGAAGTTGACGTTGCAGTAAGGTCAACGGCATTGATTTGGCCGTAGCGTTCATTATTGCCATGGTAATCAATATTGATTACTGGAGTACGATAAAATAAATCAGTGTTGTTGAGGAAGATGTTGCCTAGAGATTCAAGGTCAGGGGTGTTGAGCGTAATGATCAAATCAAATTTGAAACTAGACTGTGCTGTGCGGAGTTCATTTTTAGTAATAAGTCCCTGTTCTGGAGTAAGATAAATAGAGAGCCAATTGTCCTTAATATCATAGCTGATGGTTTCGAGTTTTACCTTGGAAACATCAACCTTGATAATAAATTTTTGTAAGTGATTGAGTTCTTTTTTAATTCCTTGGCTCCCAGGTAAAAAATGGAATTGCTTTGGGGCAGTAAAGTCGTCGGCAGCAAGTTGTACTTGTTTGTGAGAGCGTTCTAAGAAGAGCTTCAATGCCACAGCTGCACCAATTGAATCGGCAGTTTCGGTACCATTAAAAACCACCAAGACGTACTTGCTGTTTTCAAGGAGGTTTTTCAATTGTGCGGGTTCGTTCAATGCCATAAAAACAAGTCTACCGAGAACGAGTGATTCTACCAGATAGCATGCCTCCTGTCAAATTTCCCACCCCAGGCAAACCATAGCAGTCTGAATGCCTTAAAAAGTGCTCTATCAAGGCCAAAACCCCTTGCTTTTTTAAGCCCTTTTTAGTACGATAGACAAGTATTTTAAACCTATGAAAGAACTGTCAAAAGCATACGAACCAAAGCTTTATGAAGATGGGATTTACAACGCCTGGGAACAGAGCGGTTTTTTTAATCCTGATACTTGTCTTAGGGCTGGAATAACCACTGAAAAATCAGATTATTTTTCGATTGCTTTGCCGCCGCCCAATGTTACCGGTACTTTGCATATGGGCCACGCCGCCATGCTCGCGATTGAGGATGTGTTGGTTCGGTATCATCGTATGAAAGGGGATCGGACACTCTGGGTGCCGGGGACTGATCACGCTGCTGTTGCGACTGAATCAAAAGTAGAAAGTTTACTTATCAAAAATGAAGGTTTTACCAAACCAAAAACAGAACTTGGACGTGATGCTTTTTTAGAACGAGTTAAACAATTTGCCCAAGAGAGCCACGACACGATTGTAAATCAATCCAAAAAAATGGGCGCTTCACTCGACTGGAGTCGTGAAGCGTATACGTTTGACGACGTCCGCAACAAAGCCGTCCGCATGGTATTTAAAAAAATGTATGATGACCGATTAATTTATCGTGGTTACCGTGTTATAAATTGGTCGGTCAAAGGGCAATCAACGTGTAGCGATGACGAGCTTGAGTACGTCGAGCGCCCGGCAAAATTATACTACTTCAAATATTCCAAAGATTGTCCGATCACGATTGCGACGACCCGTCCCGAAACAAAGCTCGGCGATACGGCTATTGCGGTGCATCCGGAAGGACGATGGAAAAAATATATCGGGCAAACATTTACGATTGCTGATTTTGGCGAAACTGGACACACGCTTACCCTCAAAGTTATTGCCGATGAAGGAGTTGAAGACGCTTTTGGTACGGGCGCACTCGGTGTTACTCCGGCGCATAGTGTAGTTGACTTTGAAATGTACCAGAAGCAAAAAGCAGTAGAGAACGATATCGGCCTTATCCAGGTGATTGGTGAAGATGGATGCATGACCGCTCAGGCCGGGGCTACCTATGCCGGTTTAACTGCGTCACAGGCTCGTGAAAAAGTAGTTGGTTGGCTCGAACAAACCGGGCTTGTCGAAAAGACTGAAGACATTGTTCAGAATGTTAGTATCTCCGATCGATTTAAAGACGTCGTGGAACCGCTCCCAAAAGTGCAATGGTTTGTTGCTGTCAATAAAAAGTTTGTTTTGCCGCAGTCGAATATTGAAGGAATCAAAAATGGTCAAGAAGTCACGTTGAAAGAATTAATGCAGCAGGTAGTAACAAATAAGCAAATTCAAATTCTTCCCGAGCGTTTTGAAAAAACATATTTCCACTGGATTAATAACTTGCGCGACTGGTGTATCAGCCGCCAGATTTGGTTTGGTCATCAGATACCAGTGTGGTACAAGAGTGAAGAAATGTACTGTGGGGCAGAAGCTCCCGAAGGTGAAGGTTGGCAGCAAGACCCTGACACGCTCGACACCTGGTTCTCTTCCGGACTCTGGACATTCTCGACACTCCTCGATAAGGATTTCAAAAAATATACTTCGCTCGAAGACTGGCTCCGCAATTCTCCGGACTTCAAAAATTTTCACCCAACCAGCGTGCTTGAGACAGGCTATGATATTTTGTTCTTCTGGGTCGCGCGCATGATCCTCATGACGACGTATACGCTCGGGGAAATTCCATTCAAGACCGTTTACTTGCACGGCCTCGTGCGTGATGAGCAGGGGAGAAAAATGAGTAAGACGCTGGGAAATATTATTGATCCCTTAGACATGATTGCGAAGTATGGAACCGATGCGACACGTTTGTCACTCCTGCTTGGTAGTGCGCCTGGCAATGATATGAAGTTGTCGGAAGAAAAGATTGCCGGCTTTCGGAATTTTGCGAATAAGCTTTGGAATATCAGCCGGTTCATGCTCCTAACTATTCCAGATCCTAAAATGGATATTACCGAACCGACGGGCACTACGGACGCGGACTTGTGGATTTTGTCAGCACTAAATACGCTTGTATATGAAGTTGGGACCACGCTTGATACTTATGAATTTTCCGGGGCAGGGGAACGACTTCGTTCATTTACGTGGGACGATTTAGCAGACTGGTATTTGGAAATTGCAAAAGTCGAAGGTGATAAAGCCGATATTTTGAATTATGTGCTGAATACGCTGCTTAAGTTGTGGCACCCATTTATGCCGTTTGTAACCGAGACTATCTGGCAAGAAGTGTATGGTAAAGATGCTTCGCTTATGGTTCAAAAGTTCCCAGTTGCTGTTCAACGTGCGCCGGACAAGCGGGTCGTTGCTTTCCAGAGCCACATTATTCCGGCTGTTTCAAAAATTCGGTCCCTACGCGCTGATAATAAAATTGAACCCATCAAAAAAGTAAATGTACATATTGCTTTTGGAACGCACCGAGACTTGTTTGAACGGAATACGGCAATAATTAAACAGTTGCGTACGGGTATTGAAGAACTCCATATGGAGGAGGCGATTATCGGATCGGACAGTATGATACAAGGAGTAACAGAAGCTGGCGACGGGGTTTACATCGAGCGTGCCGGTGCGATTGATACTGTCAAAGAGAAGGCCCGACTTGAAAAAGAACTTGCCGAAGCAGAAAAATATGTTCAGGTTCTTGAAAGCAAATTAGCTAACCAAGATTTTGTAGCCCGTGCCCCTGCTGCGGTCATTGATGGTGAACACGTCAAACTGAAAGCTGCTCAAGAAAAAGTATCTAAAACAAAAACTGCATTACTCAGTTTATAACATATGCCCGAGAACGAAGGGCTAGAGGCCCGGACAGCTGACCTAACAATGAAGCTCGAAAAGTTCGAGCGAGAATTCTTGCCACAGATTCAGGAGCTAGCTGGGCAGTTTGAAGCTGCTCATGGTAGTCAATACGATAAGCCGAATTTAATCCGTTTGCAGAAGATGGTAAAGGAGCTTGGTAAGCTTATTACGCTTGATAATGTTACATTGCTACTGCGGAAGCTGCAGCCAGAAGAGAGTCATGTGCCTTTAATGGATGCTTGGAATGCTTTCTTAGTAGGTGCCAAGAAAGTCGAAATGTTTCGGTTACCGGATAGGATAGGGGAGCGCAGGGGGCAACATTTTGTGCAATCCCATGTTGCGTTTAAAGAAGGTTTGGCCGGGCTTCAACCGACACTCGACATACTTTTTGAAATTATAAAAAAATTATCTCACTAACGCTTGGAATATGTCGATTTCTCACGACTCCCAAAAAATTAACAATCTTCTCACTCGTGGGGTAGAAAATATTTATCCCAAGCCCGACTTTTTGAAAGCACGCCTGGAAGAAGATAAACAGCTGGCACTCTACACCGGGTACGATCCAACTGCGCCAACACTGCATATCGGCCATGGTATTACCATGCTTAAACTACGCCAGTTTCAGGACTTAGGGCATAAAATTATTATGCTTATCGGGGATTTTACTGGTATGATCGGGGACCCGACCGACAAATCTTCAGCCCGTCAAAAATTAACCCGTGAGCAAGTTTTGGAGAATTGCAAAGCATACAAAAAGCAAGCGGAAGCCATTTTAGACTTTGGCGGGAGTAATCCAGTAGAAGTAAAATTTAACAGTGAATGGCTCGCTAAAATGAGTTTTGCTGATGTTGTTGAATTATCCAGTCATTTTACCGTACAGCAGATGTTGGAGCGGGACATGTTCGAAAAACGTATTACCGAAGAGAAACCAATTTACCTCCACGAATTTTTGTACCCGCTCATGCAAGGGTACGACAGTGTTGCTATGGATGTTGACGGTGAAATTGGCGGCAACGATCAAACGTTCAACATGCTTGCTGGCCGCACCCTCATGCGTGAAATGAAACAAAAAGAAAAATTTGTTCTCACCATCAAATTGCTCGCGGACGATAGCGGTAAAAAAATGGGCAAGACCGAAGGCAATATGATTGCCTTGTCGGACAGCGCCGAAGACATGTTCGGTAAAGTCATGCGTTGGAGCGATGGCATGATCGCCTCGGGTTTTACGCTCTGCACAACGGTGCCAGAAGCCGAGATCAAAGAAATAACCGCTGCGAAAAATCCCCGGGATGCTAAACTTCGCTTAGCCTACGAAATTACCAAAACATTTTTAGGGGAAGCGGCTGCCGAGCAGGGTAAAAAACGTTTTGAAGAAGTAATCCAGAATAAAGAAGTGCCAGCTGAAATTCCCGAAATCACTCCGACTGCTTACGACATTGTTGCTGTTTTAACGCAGGCAAAATTAGTTAAAAGTAAATCCGAAGCACGCCAAGTCATTGCCCAGGGCGGTGTAAAAATTAACGACCAAAAAGTTGAAGCGATCGATGCGGTTGTGAAAGTAGGGGATATCGTTCAGAAAGGCAATCGTTTCTTTGTTAAAGTGAAGTAAATTGTATGATCGATCAAATTAAAGCTGATTTAAAAAATTTACTTATCAAAGCTGGCGTCACGAATCCGCTAGAATTGACGACACCGCCAAACCCGGATATGGGGGATTTTGCACTCCCGTGTTTTGCGCTCGCCAAAGAACAAAAAAAGAGTCCGAACGAAGTCGCAAATAGCATCGTGGATGCGCTCGATACAGCCGAATGGGAAAAATTAGATTTTCTCCAAGACGTCGCAGCCGAAGGACCATATGTTAACTTCTTTTTAAAAAATTCGGTGCTTTCAGAACGAGTAATCGAAGCGGTCAAAAC
>CAZECR010000019.1:1607-5499 GCA_964510495.1 uncultured Gammaproteobacteria bacterium | reverse complement strand
ATCGATCGGTTTGAAGAAATTTTTAAAGAATTGGGTGTAATGCACCAAGCAGTTTTTTATGAAAAAGATTTAAAAGATCAGGGCCAAAAAATGGTGGAAGATTTGCTCTCAAAAGGAATTGCTAAAGTGGGGGAGCGTGGAGCGATTATTATTGACCTTACTGAGTTTAATTTAGATGTTGCGCTTCTGCGTAAAGCTGATGGTAGTGGACTGTATCTTACGAGCGACTTACCATTGTCGCAAGAAAAATTCAAACAGTTTGATGTTGTTGAAAGCATCTATATTACCGGCCAAGAACAAAATTTTTATTTTAAACAATTATTTAAAGTGTTGGATTTGATGGGTTTTCATAAAAAAATGACCCATATTGGGTATGGTTTGGTAAATAAACCTGAGGGCAAAATGTCTTCGCGTTTAGGCAATGTCGTTTTGTACGATGAGCTCCGAACGGATGTCGAAACGCTCCTTATGACCGCTAGTCGCGAACGCCACCCAGACTGGACTTCCGAGAAGCTCGAGGGGGTAGTGAAGACGATTACCTTTGCTGCGCTTAAGTTTAACATGCAGCAACACGAGGCGGCTAAAACATTTACCTTTGATGCCAAGCAGGCGGTCAGCTTTGACGGGTTTAGTGCCCCATATATTTTGTATGTCGTGGCGCGTATCTCAAGTCTGTTTAAAAAAGCTCCGGCGGCCTACCAGCACAACCTTCAGAGTGACTATGCTCTTTTGACCGAGCCCGAAGAGAAAAAGTTAGTTATGCTCATGGCTCGTTATGGCGGAGTGATTGAAAAAGCGCTTGAGACCTATAATCCTTCTGTGATGACGACGTACTGCTTTGAATTGGCCCAGGCCTTTAATGACTTCTATACGAAACAAAGCATTTTGAATGCTTCGAACGAACTCTTGATCCAGACCCGTCTAACGCTCGCTCAGGCAGTACAGCAGGTGCTCAAAAATGCCATGGGCGTTCTGACAATCCGGACCATTGAAGAAATGTAAACAATTGAATACAAAATGTATTCAAGGTAAGGGGAGGGTTGTGTTTTCTTTTTTCACAAAAAAGTGCTATACTCTCGGTAGACTTCTTAACTTTTTATTTTTCTTTGTTATGATCTTTCAAAAAGCTGCTCCCAAGTATGTGCAGGAAGCCCCGATTCTTGATGATGATGAAGAAGATATGGATATTATGGAAGATACTCGGGACGAAGTGGAAACTGTCGTCGGTCCCTCGGTAAATGTAGAGGGTGATTTTGCTTCAGAAGGAAATATTGTTGTAAAGGGAACTGTTTCCGGAAGTGTTGCTACCAGTAAATTTTTACTTGTCGAACAAGGTGCAAAAATTGTGGCAAATGTCAGGGCGGGCAGTGCTAAAATTTCGGGTGAAGTAAAAGGTAATATGAAAGTTAAGGAAACACTTGAACTCACTTCTACTGCTAAAGTCCTTGGTGACATTGAGGCTCGCACGCTCGTGATCGAAGGCGGTGCAATTTTATACGGCAAAGTCACGATGCCAGGCCTCGAAGGAGCTGATATGAAACCTCCTCGCACAACGCGTTCTTCAACCATCAAAAGAAATAACGAAGAAGTCTCTCTCGTTAGCTGATAGTGTTTAATTTCTACTGTTCAGTTATTTGAAGCCTGCCTATCGGCAGGCAGGCTAGAAATTAGGATTTAGATCATCAGCTATGTACGTGTATCTCTACGACAACTTCTTGCGGGACAAGAAGTATCTTCCGACCATTAAAGCAATTGAAGTGCAGTTGACTGATTTTGGTATTACCGGAAAAATTTTGCGTCTGACTAATTATGCGGATGCTAAACCCATTATTGATGACGAAATTAAGCGCGGCGCTAAGACAGTCGTCATTGTTGGTAATGATCAGACTTTTGGACACGTGCTTTCTAAAAGCGCGACGTGTAATGTGGTCTTTGGTTTTTTGCCAATTGGACCTGACAATACTATTGCGGAAGTTTTAGGTATTCCGGTTGGTGTTGAAGCCTGTTCAGTTTTGTCGCAGCGCCGCCGCGAAAAATTAGATGTCGGTCTTATTAATAATCGGTATTTTGTGTCGCGTTTGCACGTCCGGCCGTCGCGTGTTGCGGTCACCTATGACGACCGTTTTATGGTTAAGGCTAATGATCTTATGGAAGTAATTGTGTGTAATTTACAGCCTTTTTATTGGAAACGTAGTAAAAAAGATAGTGACTTAGAAGTCGTTCATCCACAGGATGGCAAGCTTGAAGCGTTTTTGCGGCCATTGACAAAGAAGGGGTGGTTCGGGTATACCTATGAGGAGCCAAGCGTATTTCCGTTCGGCGAAATGCGGATTGAATCCGACGACCCATTCGTAGTTGAAGCGGATGGTAAAACGACTAAAGAACTTAAAGTAAGGATTACCATGGCCAAAGAAAAGATCGATATGATCGTTGGTCGGAATCGAAAGTTTTAAACAAAATGCCCAGGTGGCGAAATTGGTAGACGCACTACCTTGAGGTGGTAGCTCCCGCAAGGGAATGGAAGTTCGAGTCTTCTCCTGGGCACCAAAAAACAGAAATACTAGTATTTCTGTTTTTTTATACTATTGACAGTGATGCTTTTTTTGAATAGAATCCCGTATTCTCTGTTGTTCGGTCGGTATCAGTACGTAGAGCCTGCTTATTGGTACCGCCTGAATGCGGAGAAAGTGGTTAAAAACTCAATGCAGCGTTTGCGTGCAGCCTCGTTAGGCATATGCCTTCTGTGCGGCTGCCCGAACAGGGTTGTGGTTGAACCGATGAACGACCAAGCCTTTGTTTCGCCGCCTCGGAAGCAGCCAGATTTGGCGCCGGCCACCCCTGACCTCACCGGGGTTCCCTGGGCCAAGCAGCCCCACCCGATCAAGGTTAGCCCCGGAGAGCCTGATCCGGGTACCTTCGAGCCTGCTTACGATACCGAGAACAACCAGGAATGAAAAATCTACCAGCGAAGCGTGGGGACTCTACGCCCACGCTTCGCTGTCGCCCCCCCCTCGACTACTTGCCAAAAGTAGTTTTTACTTTTAAAAAATCATTTTTTTCAGTATACTATAAGAGACAGGTATTACTTATAAAAGATATGCATTATATTTTGGGACTCATCATGATAGTAGTTGGCGGGCTTCTCGTCGTTAAATCAGAATGGTTTTTGCAGAATTTTGGAACAGTTGCATGGGCCGAAGAGCATTTGGGTTTCAATGGTGGTAGCCGATTGTTTTATAAACTCATCGGCATCGTTATTATTTTTTTCGGGTTTATGGTTATTACCAATTTAATGGGTGCTTTTTTAATGGGGACAGTCGGTAAACTTTTTGTTCGCTAATATATGTCACACGCTGGACTTGCCCTTATTGACCCTCACGTCATTTTTGAAAAAATTGGTCTTGGCAAAGGTATGCGTGTTGCCGATCTTGGTTGTGGTCGAACCGGGCATTTTGTTTTTTCCGCTTCACGGCAAGTTCAGGAAACCGGCGTGGTCTACGCGGTCGATATTTTGAAAGAAGTCCTTGAAAATATCAAAAGTCGCATTCGTTCGGAAGGGTACGACAATGTGCAGACGATTTGGTCTAATATAGAAATGGTTGGAAAAACGGCTATTCCGGCTGAAACGCTTGACGGGTGCTTTTTTGTAAATGTGGTGTCGCTCCTTGGCGATAAAAGTGCGGCTGTGGCCGAAGCAGCGCGCCTCTTGAAAAAAAATGGCTTTCTCGCTATTATTGAGTGGGCAAGGCCTCTTGGAACCTTAGGGCCGAGCCAGGCAGTGATGCTTACGCCAGAGCAGATTCAGGAGATGGCTCATAAACAAGGCCTCCTTACCGTGGAATCTTTTCCTTCGGGCGACTATCATTACTGTAGTATTTTTAGAAAAGAATAA
>CAZECR010000019.1:0-1507 GCA_964510495.1 uncultured Gammaproteobacteria bacterium | reverse complement strand
ATGGGTTTTCTCGGGCTTGTGTGGTTTTTCTTCCGTCAAGAACGTATTCCATTTTTCTCCTGGCGTTTTTGGCTCTTACCATGGGCACCGCTCCTTGTCTGGTGGATTCTGAAAGTAACTCGTTTTGCTACCAAACGTGTACCGGTTATCCGCGCACAACAACTCCAAAAATCGATTAAAGATAAGTATCTTCCAAAGCGAGCATAAACTGTCTTGTCTATGGGTGTACGAAGGGGGACAACAGTCGTAGGCGCTTGGGGAGAGTCACAGGCCTGCGACTTTTTAGTTAGACAAAAGTTTTTAATTCGCGAGCGTAATTACCACACCACGGCTGGTGAAATCGATATTATAGCCGAGAAAGGAGGGGATTATTATTTTATTGAGGTCAAAACCAGAGCAGCTGGCGACATGGCTACAGATTTAGCCATTACTCCCGCCAAACTACGAAAACTCCAGAAAACCCTTAAAATGTATTGTTATCAGCGTAATATTGCCGACCGGTCGTTAATTCTCGCGGGGCTCTTGGTTACATTTAACCGAGCGACAGCGCGAATCTCGTTTAGATTGGCGGTATTCTGTTGACACCACAAAGGTTTTCTGCTATATTTCGTCCATTAAAAGGCACTTCTTAAATCACCTAAGTATTCTCCTATGAACTTTAAAAAGGAACGAACCTATGCCATGATCAAGCCTGATGGTGTTCAGAAAGGTTTGATCGGTGAAATCATCCGCCGCTTTGAACAGCGTGATCTCAAGATCGTTGCTCTCGAAATGTTCCAGCCAACCCACGACCAGATCGATAACCACTATCCAAAAGAAGAAGCGTGGATTCGCCGCGTTGGTCAGAAGACCCTTGGAACCTACGAAAAATATGGTATGGATGCTTCGAAAGATTTTGGTACCAACGAAGACCTCGAGATCGGCAAACAAGTTCGCAGCTGGCTCGTAAGTTACATGACCTCTGCACCACTTGTTCGTATGGTTGTGGAAGGTGTGCATGCAGTCGATATGGTACGCAAGATTTGTGGAGCCACTATGCCGTACCTCGCCGATATGGGTACGATCCGCGGCGACTATTCTGCTGATTCACCAGCAATTGCTAACATTGAAAAACGCCCGGTTATGAACCTGATTCATGCTTCCGAAACTCCTGAAGAAGCGCAGCATGAAATCAAGCACTGGTTTGGTGGACGCGAAGATGTCATTTTTGACTACAAACGCATTACCGATTAATTTTTACCACTTAAAAAATCCGCTACTCAAGCGGATTTTTTTATTTATATTTGACAGTATTTTTCCACCCCTTTATACTACAAAACAGATCGAGCGCTGAGGCGGCAAAAATGTTCTACAATACAAATTTTAGGTTTACTCATATTGCTTAGGCCTGAGGGCCTTTGCTGCGGTTTACCACTTACTTTGACGGAACACGTCAAACCGCTTTAGTTAGCCGATCGATAACAAGTAACTCCTTTTCGCCCCCTTGGCGCTCTGGGGTTATTTTTTT
>CAZECR010000018.1:5993-22177 GCA_964510495.1 uncultured Gammaproteobacteria bacterium | reverse complement strand
CGAAACGATTGCTTGAATTTCACCCAGACGCTACGAGGCTTGCCCGCGAAGTAACGGTTGGGTTTATTACCAAAAAACAAGCTCTACAAGCGCTTGGTAAAATACATCCTTACGAATATACTCCTCGACAAGTACTAGAGCGCGCCGGAATTTTAAACAAAAATAAAAAATAATTGCTTGGGCGCGATAGTTTTTTTGTGCCCCTACCTCCCTTGACAAATATTGACCTCGGACTCTCCACATGTTACAAATTGAGCAGAAAAATTTGCATTGATCAGGAGAAGTCAATGAAAAACCCGCCCGCCACGCACAGCGCCCTGCTATCGATCTGGTCCAGTGGACAAACCCAGTTGCCCCGTGTCGTTCGCTGGCTACCTTTTCACGAACGTCAGGGAACCCGGCGGCAAGATACCTTGCAGCACACCTACTCACTCGCGATCTTCACCTCAGTCTTTCTCGAACGTGTTCGGCCGTTTCTCGCGCATCTCGATGAGGGACTCATCATGCAAGCCATTCTCTTGCATGATCATGGCGAAGGCGAGTTGGGGCGAGATGTGCTTCACCCGAATAAGACTGGTAACCAAGATCTTGCGGAATATGAAGCTTTCCGCAAGCGATTTCAACCCGTAAAAGAATTTCGCTCGCTGCACGAAGCGTACCTGTTACAATACAGCCTTGGGGACCACCATCACTTTCCCGATGAGGCGCAAATCATTTTGCGCCGCCTGGCCAAGAGGAAGCTGAGTGAAGCTCGAGCATTCTCAGCAATTGAAGCCTTCGATTACCTGCTCTACGCGGTGGAGCAGTATGTCGAGCTGGGCAACAAGGACATTCTTGCCCATGTACTCGGCAACGTGGGGCCCAGGCTCGACAATATGGCCCGGCTCGTGCTCGGTTTCGCTGAGGGGTTTTGGACACACGAGTTCAAAGACTGGTGCGCCGAGGCTGCAAAGGGCGGCAACCCCGCGCTTCCCTGAACACACGACTTTTTTAGCTACCGATCTTTCCTGGCGTTTCACAACGCCAGTTTCAAATACTACCCCATCGATGATTGGTTAGTGTTTGAAACAATCTATGCAACCACTCACACGTATACTTCTACAATGGGAACAGCACCCGGAAGTTCCCGAAGAACTGCGCCTTCCGCACGGTAATTCCTTGCGAGGTAAATTTGTCGTACTCGATGACGGAACGTTCCTTGTCGGAAATATTGACCGGCACGCTTTACTTGTCGCACTTTTTACTAAACATCCACTGCTTCAAACTGATGTTTGGGAATGCTTACGCGAAATTGAAAAAAATTATCACGCTACAGTTATAGCGGCAGGAAAAATTAATTACGACGGATCAGTTAGCTGGGGCAGCATGGGGTTCGAAATAACCGAAGCACCCACTGACCAGATTCTTAAACAGGAAATAGAAAAAATACTCCACGATCTCTGTGTGGAACAAAAAATATAATGCTCAACCATTTAAAACTCAAAGCAAGTAGTAACCGTTAGTAATGTATGTTAAAATACGGGTAAAATTAAACATTATTTCTTATGACTCCCCACCAAGCACTTGAAACAGCCTTCCAAGAACTTGCCCCCTACAGCGACCGTCACCGCTGGGAATTTTTTAATAATTTGGAGCATATCAAAATCCTTACCAAGCACCTACATGCTGGTGACCGCATACTTGATATCGGCTCAGGCATGGGTATCGTCGCTCTCGCACTCACCAAACTTGGTTATCAGGTGGACGGGCTTGATAAATATGTTTTCCTACCAGATACCTATATTTCACTATCCGCAAACGCAATCGAAAACCTGCGTACCATTTGGGCAAAAAATAATTTACAGATTATTAATAAGGACATCCAAGATTTTATACCAAATACACAATACGATTGCGTGATTAACATTGCCGTGATTGAGCACCAACGAGATCCTAAAAAATTCATTCAAAACTGCCTAGCCCACCTTAAACCAAACGGATTGTTCTTTTGCGTAACGCCTAACATGGTTGATGTGCTTAACCGGTTGCGTGTCCTTGCGGGACGGTCGGCTTTTCGCGACCTCAAGTCTTTCTTTGAGGCAGGAGAAAAATTTGTCGGGCATTGGCGTGAGTATACATTAAAAGAAGTAGTGCAGATGTGTGAATGGTCAGGACTTAAGACTATAGCAGCCCACAACTCACGCACCTCACCCTACTTTAATAAAAAAGATTCTTGGACACGCAGCCTGTTTACTGCTCCTTTTCGTTTTGTCGGCACCCTTATTCCTGGAGGAAGCGATACCAACTTAGTACTTGCTCGAAAAAGTACATAACCTTCCTCTCCTGACGCATACCGTCAGAACCCCACCCGAACAGCGCGCCAAGCATGTGGTGGCGGTCAGGCTCTCCTATAAACACCTTTTACAAAGGCTGTTTTTTAGTTTTTAAAAATGATACACTACTACCATGAAAAATAAATATACTGTCTACCTCCTTGAATGCTCGGATGCAACACTCTATACCGGTTACACTAATGATCTTGAAAAAAGAATTAAAAATCATAACGAAAGCAAAACTGGCGCAAAATATACTCGTGCTCGTCGACCGGTAAAACTGGTGTATCAAGAAAATTTTAGATCATTATCCCCCGCTCTCAAACGCGAGATCGCCATCAAAAAACTATCCCGGGCAGAAAAACTACAGCTTATCAAAAATAAAAAACAGCCTTAAGGCTGTTTTTGTGTCATTCTCCTAGAAAAGGAAACCGTTTTATAAAATACCCAGGTCCAGTGTTTGATCAAATTTCATTTCTTCCACAAACTCCGGAGCGTGACTGACGACGATGACGGCACCCTCAAAAGCATCCAGCGCTTTGGCAATAATCGGTAAATGACGGAAGTTAATATGGTTGGTTGGCTCATCCATAATGAGTAGCCCTGGTTTCTGAAGGACAAACCGCGCATAACAGAGCAAACCCTTCTGCCCCTCTGAGAGTGAGCCTACTTTATTTTTTAACGTATCAGCGGAAAGTAAGAATTGGGCCGCAGTTGCGTAAATTTCTTGATTCCACGGACGGTCCATCATTTCTTCGAGTGCCTGGTAGGCGGTCTTATCAAAATCAAGTCCTGAAAAATCTTGGCGGTAATACCCAACGCGTGCACCCGGCGCAATCGTGGCACCCGTTTCTTGGCCACTTGCGAGCGCCGCCAAAAAAGTACTCTTGCCAATGCCGTTTGGCCCTTTGATAATCAAACGCTGTTTTTTGCGCACCTCAAGAGGTGTGGCAAGCTGTTTGCGAACCGGCTCGTGGCCGACCATAATACCCACCGACTCAATCGTAACAACTGGTCCGACAATATCGATTTGCGCAGGAATTGTAAATTCATTAATAGTTTTATCTTCCTGACGCTCATCAACCATTTCTTCTTCAGCTTCTTCCACCTGATCTTTCAGCTTGCTCGCAAGAGCACGCATTTTACCACCTTTGTGCGAAAAAAAGTTAATTTTATCTTTGCGATCCTGAATGCTTTTTTTGAGCTGCGCATTTTTCATGCGTTCACGCTCAATCTGAGCTTCAATTTCACCCAATACTTCATAGTAGTCACCCACGTACTGTTCCACTTTATGTGTATACGAATCCAAATACAGCACACCGTGCGTAAATGAATTCAAAAAATTTGCGTCGTGTGAAATGACTAAACAAGTCTTTGGGTACTCCATTAAAAACTGTGTCAGGTGCCCAATACCTTCAGCATCCAAATTATTAGTCGGTTCATCAAGAAGCAAAATATCCGGTTGTTGAATGAGAGCATAGGCCAACAGGAGACGAGCTTGTTGCCCACCACTAAACTGGCGAACTTTTTTATCCAGGCTGGCCGTAAGATGCACGACATCTAAAACAGTTTTAATTCGTTTCGGCAAATCGTACATTTTTTTATCGAATGTTTGGGCAAAAAATTCCTCAATTGTTTTATCGAGGTTCTCTGGTTTCATTACCTGGGTCGCAATCGCAATAGTTGCATCAATCCCGGTGTGCACTGCGCCTTCCTCGGGTTTGAGGTCGCGCGTAATCATTTTAAAAATCGTACTTTTACCAGCGCCGTTCTGACCCATGATGGTAATCTTAGCGTTTTCGCGTACCGAAAAACTAGCTTCCTCAAGAAGTGGTCGATTATGACTATAACCAAAAGTTACTTTGTCGAACCGGATAATAACATCACCATGTGGCATAGGCCATTAGTTTAGCAAAATAATGAGTCGAAGTCAATATGGTACCCTCGACAAAATGAGCAATTCTACCTATACTACCTATATGACTATAAAGAACCTTATCACAACTTTAGCAGGACTCGGTTTGGCCCTAGCCCCTTTTACAGCGGCCCTCAGCCAAATAACAACACCTAGCTCAACTAAAAAAGCCGATCTTTTCCCGTACGCCCCAGTTTCGGCTGATATGGTAAAAGAAGCTGGTTTTACCGGCGTACAAACAGTAAATACTGGCACAAACCGCTTTCAGCTGCCAACCTATTACTTCACAGCCAAAGAAACAATTATAACTGGACGCGACGCGTGGGGCGATGCGGCGAATCTGATAGCAGTACTTATTCAGCCAGTCGAGGATCAAAAATGGGTTTTTAATCAGGGAGATATTCAAACAACGGAACTTTCTGGCCGATTTCAAGCAGCTGTTTCCAGTCCTGGATACTTTATTTCCGTAACTGGTCCAGACAAAAATAAAGTTATCACCTTGGCACACACCTTAAAAGTATTATACTAAATAGCATTACTCATTCTAACCCTCGAATCTATGAAAAACGAAGGACACAGTGATTTTGTTCAAAAAACGAACGAGGCTATCGCCGAGGAACTCAAAGGCCGCGACACCTCGACTGAAGGAGCTCAGCCGCTTGAAGCAACGGGTAAAGGTGAAAATCTTACTATCACTGAAAAGCCAAACGACAAATAAAACTATTAAAAAACCACCGCTAGCGGTGGTTTTTTAGAAGCTTCATAAAAGCATCTTCGTCCAAAATTTGCACTCCCAGCGCTTTCGCTGTATCCGCTTTTGATCCAGGGCTCTCGCCAACAATTACTCCGGTAGTTTTTTTACTAACGGAGCCAGCAACAGTTGCCCCCAACAGTTTGAGGGCTTCTTTGGCCTCATCACGGCCATATTTTTCAAGCGTACCAGTAATTACATACGTCTGCCCAAAAAGCGGCAATTGTTCTTTGTTCTTTGTTTCTTGCTCCTTAATTTTTACACCACTTTTAAAAAGTTTTTCCACAAACTGCCGCCCTTTTCCTTCGTTAAAATAACTCACGATGGAACGAGCAACTTTTTCACCTACCCCATTAATTGCAAAAAGCTCTTCCTCAGTTGCAGCCATTACTTTTTCTATCGAACCGAAATAATCCGCCAGATCTTCGGCTGTTTCTTCCCCAACTTGTGGAATTCCAAGCGCATTAATAAAACGCTGCAACGTAACTTCTTTAGCCTTTTCAATCGCCTCAATTAAATTCTGAGCCGATTTTTCCGCAAATCGATCAAGCGCTTCAACATCTCCAAAGGTAAGCGTAAACAAATCCGCAGCATCTTTAATTAAGCCCTCGTCCACCAATTGCTCTACAATTTTTTCACCGCAGTGATCAATGTCGAAAGCGTGTTTACTCACAAAATGAATAATGCGTTCGAGTTCTTGAGCGTAACAATGAGGATTCAGACAAAATAGCGCAACACTTTTTTCACCTTCACCTTCGATTTTCTGACTCACCGGTGACGTACAAACTGGACACACCATGGGTTGTTTAATTTTCTTTTCTTTGCCGGTACGTAATTTATCCAGCACTCGAATAACCTTCGGAATAATATCTCCGGCTTTTTCTACGATAACTTGGTCACCCACGCGGAGTCCGAGACGTTCTATTTCATCAAAATTATGCAGCGTGGCATGCGTCACGGTTGTACCAGCCAATTGCACCGGTTCAAGCAAAGCAACTGGCGTGAGCGCACCTGTTCGACCCACTTGCACATACACTTCTTTCACTGTGGTAGTCCCCTGCTCGGCCGGAAATTTAAAAGCAACGGCCCAGCGCGGCGCCTTGCCAGTAAATCCAAGCGCATCCTGATACTTTCGCTCGTTTACTTTAATAACCACCCCATCAATCCAAAAAGGTTGGCTGTTTTTCTTGGCGCCCCATTCAGTGTAAAAATCCATTATTCCCGGCACATCCTTTACGACACGCCAATGAGTGTCGGTTTTAAAGCCAAGCTCCTTGAGACGCAACAATTCTTTTTCTTGAGTAAGCGGAACAGGCGCGCTTGAAATATCATACACCGTGAGCGCAAGTTTACGCTCCGCGACCATACGTGAATCGAGCTGGCGAATTGTACCAGCAGCCACGTTGCGGGGATTTGCAAAAAGCGGCTCATTATTTTTCTTACGTTCTTCATTAATTGCTGCGAGTGTCAAGCTCGAAAGCCACGCTTCACCTTCCGCGATCAGATCAACCGGCTCTTTCAACACCAGCGGCACACTTGCAATAGTTCGAATATTTTGTGTTACATTTTCACCGACCGTACCGTTGCCTCTGGTAGCTGCTCGCACCAATTTACCATGTTCGTAGGTTAAGACAATATGGAGCCCATCAATTTTAAGTTCGCAAACATACGAAATATCACTCGGCCTGGTACCCAAATTTTTTTCCAGCATCTTTAAAATACGTTCTTCCCAATCTCTAATGTCTTCTTCATTAAACGCATCATTAAATGACCACTGGGGAACTGCGTGGACGACTTTCTCAAATTTATCAAGTGGTACCCCAGCCACTCGCTGCGTCGGAGAATCTGCAGTGACGAGTTCAGGATGCTCAGCTTCTATCCGCCTGAGCTCGTCCATGAGCCCATCGTACATAGCATCCGTAACTTCTGGATCGTTGAGAACATGATAGCGATACCTCAGATCATCAATCTGTGCACGCAGATGTTCAATTCGCTCTGTAAGTTCTTTTGCCATATATTAACCAAGAAAATGCAAATACCACGTAACCAATTCGTTACCGTAAAAAAGAGCTGTAAACGTACCAAGCGCCAGGAACGTCCCAAACGGAATCTGTGCCTGCCATGTTTTCTTTTTAAATACCAAGAGCAGCACGCCGATTATAGCGCCACTTACGTAGGAAAGAAAAAGAGCGACTACGACGATCGGCCAGCCCAGCCACAAGCCCATCATGAATCCCATGCGTACATCTCCCCCGCCAATCCAACGTCCTTTTGAAATAACAAATTGTAATAAAAAAACTCCTGAGCCAATGAGCGCCCCAACAAGGAGCGAACGTAATGAAAAACCGAGCACAAAATAATTTACCCCAAAGCCTAGTACACTTCCAAGCCAGATAATGCGAGGCAGGATAATTAAGTACAATGCGTCGTAGACAAAAATAATCAATAATATGGTAGTAAAAAAGATATCTCGCCAAAAAATTTCAAAACGAAATACTGGTAACCGCATGTGATAGGCAAATACAATCGTCAAAAGAGCGCCCATACAAAACTCTACAGTCGGATAATGGCGTGGAATCGGAGCTCTGCACGTACGACAGCGGCCACGTAAAAAAATAAAACTAAACAGTGGAATATTTTCGTACCACGCGAGTGTTCGGTGACAGGCGACGCACATACTTCGCCCCATAATAACACGGATATTTTCTCGTGTACGCCAAATCCAGGAATTTAAAAAACTTCCTAAGATTACACCGCATAGAAAAACAAAACCGTACGTGACTGAACTGGTCAGTAAAAATGCCATAAAATAGGGCTAAACTGTTTGATAGTATAACAAGTAGCTTTGAGGCTTACAAGCTACAAAGTTTCTAGTAAAATAAAAACCCTCTGCCTGAGCAGAAGGTTTTTAGATATTTTAGAAAAACTATGGTCCGATACCAGATGGAGTGAGATGGATGGTACCTGATAAGCCATTAACAGCACCTTCTAAAGTATTTGCAATGGAGTAGGTGTTCGTGCCATATGTGTATACATATGCGCTACCATGCGGATCTACCGGTACTACACCCATATATGGGTTAGCACAACCAGTAGCTGCCCAACCAGATGCGTTGAGACATGCATACATGCCTGCACCAAGCGTTACAGCCGTACCAGTAGGATACGTATTTTGATCAGTATAAAAGAGTTCCAAAGCGGTTTGAAGTTGTTTTAAATCAGAAAGACGTTTGGAGTCTCTTGCTTTAACCTTGGCAGATCCAAGGGCGACAACTGCGAGCGTGGACAAAAGTCCGATGATCGCGATTACAACCAGCAACTCGATTAATGTAAAACCTTTCTTATTCATAGAGTCACCCCCTTTCGTGGAAGGATAAAATCAGACATAGTCATTATAGAGAAGTATAGCACGGAGCACTTAACGCTGCAATATTTTTTTAACCTTATCCACAACTTCAGAAGGTTTAAAATGAGCTTTGATTAAATAATCTGCCGCTCCTGACTCCAAGCCCTTTTCCACATCATCCTTTTGACCTAGATTGGTCAAAAGAATGACAGGGATTTCTTTGGTAACCGGATCTTCTTTTAATTTTTCCAAAACCGCAAAACCGTCAAGCTTTGGCAAGAGCACATCCAGCAAGATAATATCCGGCTTTTTGCGTTTAGCATCAGCCAAACCTTTTTCACCATTATCAGCAGTGCTGATCTTAAAACCTTCCATTTCAAACTTTTTCTGATAGATATTTGATAGAAAAACATCATCCTCTACCAGCAAAATATGAGCTTTACCCTTTTCCATACACTAAAGTTAAGAATGATTTAAGTATACCACAGTAATTACTCTTTAGTTATACCAGATTCTTGAGCGCAAGGCCAATCGCAACCGCCATTCGAGGCCCCATATCATGCAAAACAGGCTTCAGTGCTTCCTGGTAAACTACTCTTCCCCACGGGTCTCCTACATAACATTTTATTTTAAATGTATCACTGATAAAACCAGCTAAGAAAGGAAACAGTCCGGCACCACCAGTTAAAATAATCTTTTCCGGACGCTTTGTTTCATTCCAGGTCTGGCGTAAATAGAGGTTAAAACTAAAGGCAATCTCTTTCATTATCGGATCAATCACCGAAGTAAATACGGCCAAAAATTTTTCTGGACTAATCCCTGCTTGATCAGGATGGCTCAGCAAATGATTGAACAAATCTTCTTTAATACGCTCCACCTTGTCTTCATCAACCCCAAGCATGCTCGCGAGACCTTTGTTAATTTTTGTTCCACCGAGTTCGATACTGTGATGAGTTATAGGAACAGTCTGATCGATGATGAAAAAATTGGTTCGTTCCGCGCCAATATCGATAATCATGGTGAGGGCCGTATCGCGTCCAATCAGTGAACGAGCGAGCGCAACTGATTCAGGCTCAAGCGCATGGAGTTTAAGACCAGCCTCCTGAAATACCTTAGAAAAAAACAATACCAGACTTTTCGGCACTGCATTAACTAAAACAGTTTGTACTTTTGCGTCCGCCGCATGAGGTAATAATTCGTAATCAAGGGCGGTTTCTTCTAGCTTATACGGCAAAAGTTTCTTAACCTCAGCTTTTAAAAGAGCATCGACTTCTTCCTTTTTAACAATCGGTAAATTAACAATAGTATGAAACACTGCGGAAACAGGTAGGCTCACCACGGCCGTTGTACTTACTGTCCTCGCTTGGCGACACACCTCTTTTACTAAAGCAGCGTATCGTCTAATTTTTTCATTATCTGCCGCTTCGAGCGCTACGGGAGCACTACCCGCTTCGACTTTAATTTCTGGAGAACGGCTATCCTGCGCTTTTTCTTTCAATAAATCAGCCGGAGTATGCATTGTACTTTGGTTCAAAACACGGTGAATATCCTGCGCTTCGAGCGCCAGGGCATACGTAAACAATACCGGACGGTTTTTTTCTTGTTTGAGCTCAACGAGCTTAACGCCCCCAGCTCCAAAATCGATCCCTAAAAAAGACTTCGGTTTAGAAAAAAACATAGATAGAAATACTCACAAGTCTTTTACCGATTCTTTGCCAAAAGCAAGAAAAAAAGGGACACGGAGTAGCGGTAGTATACCAAAAAATCCTCTTCCTTACCATAAATACCTGTTGATAAGTAAAAATAAATCAAGGGTCCGATCGGCTTTGTCAAGAATAAAAATATCAAGTATACTCGGAGAGTAAATTGAGCCTTATTTCTTAGCCCACCCTGGTATGCTTGAGCTCTACAATACGATGGATCGAGAGAAAAAACCCTTTAATCCGCTGATGCCAAAAACGGTGAGTTTGTATACCTGTGGCCCCACTGTCTACAACTACGCTCACATCGGCAACTTACGCACCTATGTCTTTGAAGACATGCTTAAACGTGTTTTAGCGCACAACGGCTACACAGTTAACCATGTCATGAATATAACTGACGTCGGCCATTTGACCGATGACGCCGACAGTGGTGAAGACAAGATGGAAAAGGGTGCTGCCCGCGAAGGCAAGAGTGCCTGGGATATTGCCGCCGCCTATACCGCCGCTTTCAAGAGCGATCTGTCCGCGCTTAACATACAAGAGCCAACCACCTGGTGCAAGGCAACCGATCATATTCCCGAGCAAATCGCTTTGATCCAAAAGTTAGAAACCAAAGGCTTTACCTACCGCACTCCGGACGGTATTTATTTTGACACCAGCCACCTCCCCGACTATGGCAAACTAGCCAAACTTGACCTCAAACATCTCCAAGCCGGAGCCCGAGTAGATATTGGTGAAAAAAAGAACGCTACGGACTTCGCGCTCTGGAAATTTTCTGATTACGACACGAAACGCCAAATGGAATGGGACAGCCCCTGGGGAATTGGTTTCCCCGGCTGGCACATTGAATGCTCCGCAATGGCCAGCAAATACCTAGGCCAACCATTCGACATCCACTGTGGCGGCATCGACCATATTCCCGTCCACCACACCAACGAAATCGCCCAAAGTGAGGCTGCAGAAGGTAAGCCTCTAGCCAACTATTGGCTGCACGGGGAATTTCTCCTCATCGACAACGATAAGATGGCGAAATCCGGTGAAAATTTTATCACGCTTCAAACTATTAAAGACAAAGGCATCAATCCCCTCGCCTATCGGTATTTTTTGCTGCAAGCGCACTACCGCAAGCAACTAAGTTTTTCATGGGAGGCTTTAAAAGCTGCTGAAAATGGTTTACAGAATATCTACAACCAAGTAGCCGCTCTGGAACCAGGCTCACAAGTAAACCAAGAATATAAAGAAAAATTCCTTGAAAAGATAAACGACGACCTTAACATGCCGCAAGCACTTGCAGTCCTTCAAGAAGTTCTTAAATCTGATCTTCCAAGCGGAGAAAAATACGCCACGCTAATAGATTTGGATAAAGTTCTTGGTTTGCAGTTAGGCGAAGCAAAGAAAATTAGTAGTCAAACAATCGATATTCCAGAAAATATCCAACTACTCATAGAGGCCCGAGACGAAGCCCGTACCGCCAAAAACTGGTCCGAAAGCGACCGTCTCCGCCAAGAAATTGAAGCGTTAGGCTACGAAGTAGAAGACACCAAAGACGGCACAAAAGTTCGCACTAAATAACATACACTCACTTCGCCTTCCGAGCGCCTGAGCGTTGAGCCAGGCAGTTCGAGATGAATCAGTGCGTTCCGTAGGACAACTGCCACGGTTCCGGCACAGGAACATTGGCAGTTGAGCACTGATGAGTCCGAACTGGCCGCGAAATGATCATCAGCTCGGCAGTTTTTCGGTTACCTTTTTGCTGCCAAAAAGGTAACAAGCAGGCTATGCGCACAAAACCCTGGATTCCCACCTACCTACCGGCAGGCAGGCCTGCGCAGGAATGACACACTAATAAAAAAGAGCTTCTTAATTTAAGAAGCTCTTTTTTTATTCTAAATCCATTTCCTTTTCTTAAAAAAGAAAATCATAAACACCGCCACCCACAAAAGCACCGTCACAATAAGCAAAAAACCATTCTTATTATGTACAAATGGATTATCCGGGGCAGCAATTGCGAATAATGCCGCCATGAGCGTCAATGGAAAGGTAACTACCGAAATAACGGTCAAGGTGCGCATAACTTCGTTCGTACGCAAATTAATCAATGATTCATTCGTTTCATGCAGCGCGTTAATACTATCTTTTTGATTATCCAGCATGTGCCAGATTTCATTAATCTCTTCTTTTAAAGAATTGATCCCCGCCTGATATGAAAATAGATCCAATTCGCGACCACCGTACAAGACTAAACGCTCCAGAACAGTGCGGTGCCCCTGCATGGCCCGGCGGAAATTAACAATATTGGTTTTGAGACGCAAAACTTCTTTCGCCATTTTTTCATTCGGAATTTTTTGAGCAAATAAATTAGCATCCACAACATTAATATCTTCATTAATATGTTGGAGGCTCGGAAAAATACTGTCACAAATGTGCCTGAGGAGTTCGAGAAACAAATGCGCGGCCGTACCTTTAAAAACATGCTTGCGCCCAGCTTCTTTGGAACACATTTCCAAGAAAACACCGAGGGATTCGATGGAATTATCGTGAATTGTCACTACGTAATTTTGACTCAGGAAAAAATCAACTTCCGTAAACCCAAGGCGGCGCGTTTTACGATCAAAAACCGGAAAATGGAGAACGATAAAATAATAATGATCGCGCTTAACGAGCTTTGGGCGCTGAAAATGCGGTTTACACTCTTCAATATCTTGCTGGAGCAAATCAAACTTCTTCTTCACTCCCTGAAGCTCTTTTTCAGACTGTCGGGTGACATTCATCCAGACCAGCCCTTTGTGTTCTAAAATAGAAGAATATTTCATAAAAATATTATACCACATTTTTATTTTTTCTTCCACCGTTCGCATTGCTGTGCAGGCAAAAACATGCTATACTACTGGCACTATGAGCACCAACGAACTACAACCGTCATCTTCTCGATTCGAAAAATCGAAATCGCTTCCCCAAGCTGAACAAGGGAGCGCCGTTGGCAACCAGGAAAGTAACCGTGAAACACTTCCTGAAGAGCCACAAAATACTGAAAAAACTAACTCCGATCAACCTGCCGCCGAAGCACGTTTTCATTTTCCGACCCTTCACCGACCCAAGAAAGTCATCATACCGGTCAAGCGAGACGAGATAACTTTAAGCATTGAAAAAGTAATGGAGGAAGGCCTTGGTGACTCCTACCAACGACTCTCCCCGGTGGCCAAACAAGAATTCAAAATCAAAGGCGAAGAAGTCGCGATCAAAATTCGCGATCTCATGAATGCCACACATATTAAAGCTAAAAAAATTTTTAAGCTTATTTTTGAGTGGCTCAAACTGTTGCCTGGCGTTAATCGATTCTTTTTGGAGCAAGAAGCAAAGATTAAAACCGACCGGATCGTCCATATTAAAAATCGTGAATAATTTTTTTCTTTTAAAGTTTCCGACATGGAAATTTTTACTGCCTTTTTAGACTTTACCCGCGAAGCTCTGTCAAGCATTCTGGCAAGCTCTACAGCAACGGCTATTTTCTTTTGTTTAATTATTTTCGCTATTTTTATAGCAGTTCTTTTTACTGTTCGCGGCATTTTGCATGCCAAAAACAAATCCGGCAAAGCCTTTCACCGGACTATTTTCCTGATTCGCGTCCCTAAAGAACGCAAAAGTGAACGGCAAGAAGGCGGCAACGATGACAATATTAATCAAATTCGTGAACAGATCGCCGTTGCGGACACTTTCTTTTCCGCTATCGCGGGATTACACAAAGAAAAAGGACTTGGCCCCTGGCTCCGCGGACGCAATGACCACATTGCATTTGAGATTGTTGTTCGAGATAGTAAAATTTCTTTTTACGTAGCTGTTCCAGATAAAATTCGTGAACTGGTTGAGCAACAGATTAACGCGCAATACCCGCACGCTGAAATTACCGAAGAAACTGACTATAATATTTTTAAACCAACCAGCCATGTCGTCGGCGCCTATTTGTGGTTCAAACATAAATCCATCTTCCCATTCAAAACATATAAAAAGATGGATGCTGATCCGCTCCTCTCTATTCTAAACCCCTTAAGCAAGATCGCTGAAGACGAAGGCGCCATGATTCAGTATGTCGTGCGTCCCGCGAGCGGTAAATGGCGTCATGAAGCAGTGCATATTATTCGCGAAATCAGAAGCGGTGAAAAATTTGAAAATGTCGCCAATCGGATTGCTTTTTTTCACAGCATCTCGAAATTAGGAAAATTACTGTTTCCTAAAAAACATGATCCGAGCAAACCAAATGAAAAATATGCTTTGACTCAGATGGAAGAAGAAATGGTCAAGAACATGGAAGAAAAAATTAGCCATGGCGGACTTGAAATGACTATTCGCCTTATCAGTTCCGCTGGCAGCAAAGAAAAAGCCCAGCTCAATCTTGAAAACATCATCAACTCCTTTAGTCAGTACAACGTTTACCGTTATGGCAACTCGTTTGGCGCAGCGATCCCCCGCCGCCAAACCTCACTCATCCAAGAATCCATTTACCGTTCCATGCGCGAAGGCTACTACATGGTAGCCAACACCGAAGAAATCGCTAGTTTTTGGCACCTGCCAATTCCACACACCGAAACACCTCATATCAACTGGCTCGGTGCGCGCAAAGCTCCACCACCAGCCAATATGCCGAAAGAGGGTCTTTTGCTTGGCCGCGCCGTGTACCGTGGTGAAGAGACGCTCGTTAAAATGAAAGTAGCCGACAGGCGTCGCCACCTCTACGTTATTGGTAAATCTGGTGGTGGTAAATCTGTATTTATCCAAAATCTGGCTGTACAAGATATCCAAAACGGTGAGGGTGTCTGCGTTATCGACCCACACGGCGATTTTGTTGAGTATGTTTTACAACATGTCCCGAAAGAACGCGCTGACGACGTTATCTATTTTAATCCGTCTGACATCGAACGACCGATCGGTCTTAACATGCTTGAGGTAAAAAGCGAAGAACAAAAAGATTTTGCTACCCAAGAAATGATTTCCATTTTCTATAAAATGGTTACAGACCCCTCCATGATCGGTCCAATGTTTGAGCACAACATGCGCAACGTCATGTTAACCCTCATGTCTGACCTCGAAATGCCGGGTACTATCGCCGAAATCCCACGCATGTTTAGTGATGACACTTTTGTAAATCAATGGAAGAAAAAACTCAAAGACCCAGTCGTTCGTGCCTATTGGGATAAAGAAATGGCCAAGACTTCTGACTTTCACAAATCGGAAATGCTTGGGTATCTTATCTCCAAAGTGGGTCGCTTTGTTGAAAATGAAATGGTGCGCAATATTATCGGCCAATCAAAATCCGGATTTAACTTCCGTGAAGTCATGGATGGTAAAAAAATATTACTTGTTAACTTGGCAAAAGGTTTGGTGGGTGAAATCAATGCCAACCTGATGGGCATGATCATCGTCAGCAAACTCCAGATGGCCGCTCTTGAACGCGCTTCACTTCCTGAGGACCAACGCCACGACTTCTTTCTCTATATCGATGAGTTCCAAAATTTCATTACCGATTCTATCGCTACGATTTTATCTGAAGCGCGTAAATATCGCTTGGAATTGATTATCGCCCACCAATATATGAAGCAACTTGAGGATAACAAAGGCAAAACTACCGTACGCGATGCGGTACTTGGTAACGCTGGCACACTGGTTACGTTCCGTATCGGCGTAGAAGACGCCGACGTCCTGGCCAAAGAATTTGCTCCGGTGTTTGGTGCCTACGACCTCATTAACGTTGAACAATATACGGCGTATATTAAACTTCTTATCGATAACACCGCCGCCAAACCATTTAACATGTTGACATATGGTCCTAAAGAAGGTAACAAAGAATTAGCAGCAGCGATCAAAGAACTGTCACGCCTCAAATATGGTCGCCCGCGGGAAATCGTTAATGCCGAGATCATGGATCGCGCCCAACTTGGTTCGCCAAAAGCTGACGATCTTGATTTCAGTGAAGCAACCCTATAAATTGTTAAATTGCTCTATTGTTAAATTGTTTTCGAACGTATCGGGAATTAGCTAATAATTTAACAGTTTAACACTTTAGCAATTTTCTTTTTTGGAGTATAAACTACAGATTTTATGTCTACTCTCTACCGTAAATATCGCCCTCAAACTTTTTCATCTGTATTTGGGCAAGAATACA
>CAZECR010000018.1:0-5893 GCA_964510495.1 uncultured Gammaproteobacteria bacterium | reverse complement strand
CTCTACCGTAAATATCGCCCTCAAACTTTTTCATCTGTATTTGGGCAAGAATACATTCTTCAAACCTTGCAGAACGAAATTAAACGTGGGACACCCGCTCATGCCTATCTTTTTTATGGACCGCGCGGAACTGGTAAAACCACGATCGCACGCCTCGTTAGCAAGGCAATCAATTGCCAGAATCGCAACGCAGACAGTGCCGAGCCCTGCGATACCTGCAAATCTTGCACCGAAATTACCGCTGGCCGCAGCATAGATGTGATGGAAGTAGATGCAGCCTCCCAAACGGGCGTCGACAATGTTCGCGAAAATATTATTGAAAATGCCCAATTCAAACCAACTTCATCGAAATACAAAATCTTTATCATCGACGAAGTCCACATGCTTTCAACCAGTTCGTTTAATGCGCTTCTAAAAACATTGGAAGAACCACCTGCTCATGCTATTTTTATTCTGGCTACTACGGAACTTCAAAAACTGCCCGCCACTGTTGTTTCACGCTGCGAACGGTTCCACTTCAAAAACATTCCGTATGACCTCATGAAAACGTGTTTGCAAAATATTACTAAAGCCGAAAATATTACTGTTGACGAAGTCGTACTTGATCGCATTATTCGCAAAAGTGAAGGCGGCCTCAGAGATGCTGAAAGTTTGCTTGGCCAGGTTCTCTCCCTCACCACAACAGGCGGCAAAATTACCGAGCAAGATGCCGAAATGATTTTGCCCACCTCCGACGCCGCTCGTGTGCTCGAATTTATTCAATATTTGGTCGCATCTGACACAAAAGCAGCTGTCCTGCTTCTAGGACGACTCCATACCGAGGGAGCAAACTTACATCAATTCGGTCTTGATCTTATTGAGATGCTGCACACACTACTCATTATTCACAGCACACAAGAAACAACTTTTTTCTCCGGGCTCTACAGCGCCGAAACACTTGCTTCGCTTCAAAAAGTAAGCAGCATGCTTAGCGGAGCAGCACTGGTACGCCTCGTTGACCTCGCGCTCAAGCGACGCGCTGAAATGAAAACTGCTCCTCTTCCCCATTTAGCACTAGAACTTTTAGCCGTAGAATTTTGTGTTACCCCTAATGCTCCAGCTGCCCAAGCTGCACCAAACGCGGGTCATCGTGCTAGCGCACCGAGCACGGTGACTGCACCCGCCCCAGCGATAGCACCTCTTAAAAAAGAGAGTGCAGCCGCTCCTCTAGCTGCTCCAAACGAACCAACTATTAAGCCAACTATTGGCGAATCTATAAAATCCGCTATTTCAAACATTACCGGACACCACACCCCGATCGCCACGCTGCAAGATATTGAAAAACGATGGACCGAATTCATGAACAAACTTTCAGAAACAAATCACTCGCTAACCTTTATTCTCAAAATGTCAGCGATCGAAAAAATTGATCACGAAGGACTACATCTCACGGTTCCTTACGCCTTTCATCATGAAAAATTGCAAGAAGTAAAAAATCGCCGCGCAATCGAAGAAGTCCTGGAAGCACTTTTCAATGAAAAGATATTTTTAAATTCTCGTATAGTACCTGCAGCTTCGCCTTACGCCACCCCTGCCCAAGACGCTTCGCTTACCAATCTCGCTTCTGAATTCGGCGGCGAAGTCGTTGCTTAAACTGTATGAAAAAAATAATCGTTGTTACTCTGGGGCTTTGCTTGTTGACCGGTTGCTCAACAACCCTTTTACCCTGGCCAACCTCTCCTGATCAACCTACCACTTCAACAAACCCAATCCCCAGCAAACCTCCCAAGGCTTCTCCTCCTGAGAAAGTTACTTTAGACGTTCCTTTTATACCCGAAGTAGTTAATAATAACTGGTCCAAACCATGGAATAACGCCTGCGAAGAAGCCAGCGTTGCCATGGTTGAATATTTCTACCGGGGTACTCAACCAGCCAATCGGGCAGAAGAGGAAAAACTGATTTTAAAACTCGTTGCTTGGGAAAACAAAGAATTTGGTTATAATGCCAATACGAATGCCGCTGAAACTGCCCGCCTCATCAACGAAACAACGTCATTTAAAGCAACCGTGCAACAGAACCCCACCCTTGCGGCGATTAAGGCCGAGTTAGCAGCTGGCCGGCCGGTCATCTCCCTTCATTACGGTTTTGGCCTTAATAACCCTGAACTGAACTTTGTGCCGACAGGATCTTCTTACCACATGATGGTTTTGGTTGGATTTGACGAACAAAAACAGGAGTTTATCGTCAATGATAATGGGTGGGAAGGAGGGCTTGACTCACGCTACCCATATGCTACAATTTTGGACACATTGCGCGATTATAGCCACACCACCAAAAAAACCAGTGGCGTGCCGACAGTGCTGTTTACAAGCCCAAAAGGAGAGTAAAAACTAAATTCGGGGATCGTCTAATGGTAGGACTACAGCCTCTGAAGCTGTGTATCTAGGTTCGAATCCTGGTCCCCGAACAATACTGAAATAATGGCCCTTATAGAGCCATTATTTTCTTTAAACTCAATGTGCGCTGCAAAAAAGTAATCTAAACAAAAGTTTGAAATTAACAAAAAATACTTGTATACTAAACTCAATTACGGCACAAAAATGATTAAAGTATAGTTTTTGAGCCATAGCATATTTCAGCTTTTGTAATAAAAAAAACTTGCTGAACACAAGCATAGGAATTAGTCTTTCAAGAAGAGTATGAAAAATCGGCGCTGGCCATATTATACAGTACTCACACTTTTCACCACAGCCTGTCTCGTCGGCGGTTTTCTTGCTGGAGGAGCCCGGGCTCGTACCCAAGCAACTAACGAAATTCTACAAAAAATCCACCCTATCCGCCAAGCTAATAACTCTTACACATTCATTGACCCGCTATTGGCTTATACTTTACCACTCGCCAATGGCCAAAAAGACTTTCAAAACTTAGAAAAAAATATTACCTCACTAATCAATGAAAAAAAGAAATCTGGTAAACTGAGCGACTTTTCCTTCTTTTTTAATGAATCAAGAGGGTCTCGCAGGCTTGGTATTAATGAAACCGCCAAATACACTCCAGCCAGCCTCCTTAAAGTAGTAATCATGATTACCTACTTTAAAGAAGCTGAAACGCAACCTACCATTCTTGATCAAAAACTTCTCTATACAGACGTAATAAATAACATCGCAACACCAACAGAATTTGACTCCTCCTCCGCGCTCGCTCTTAATACCTCTTATACGGTTGAGGACCTTATTGAAAAAATGATTATTGACTCTGATAACGGAGCAAAAAGTCTTTTACTTTCGGCAATCGACAGCGAAAGACTTGACAGGGCTTTTACTGATTTACACCTAAATAGCCCGCTCAACGAATCAACAGATACTCCTTACACTCTTTCGCCCCGAAATTACTCTCTATTCTTTAGAGTATTGTATAATGCCACATATCTTTCGCCCGAAATGTCTGAAAAAGCCCTTTCTATTTTAAGCCAGGTTACTTTTAAAGATGGTTTGGTTGCAGGCGTTCCAGCTGCAATATCAATTGCTCACAAATTCGGTGAAAACGTTACCAGCGACAGCTCGGGCGCAATCACGGGTTTTGAACTTCATGACTGCGGCATCGTGTATCATACTCAAACCCCCTACTTTATCTGTATAATGACCAAGGGGAAGGATTTTGACGAGCTTAAGGACATAATCAAGACTGTTTCTGGTTTTGTGTATGATGATGTTACCAAAAACTCGCTCTAAATCTACCTTTTAAACGGCTGTGATAGCCGTTTTTTTATTCGCCGCCCCTAACTTTTAGAAGCTTTTCAGGCTGGTAAAGGTATGATACCTTTACCATGGCATTATTAAAACATTTTTATGAAAGCAGGCATTGATTACATTGGGGTTTCGGTAACCTTTATTTGCCACGACGGGAAAGGCAATTTCCTCATGCACAAGCGCAGTAAGAATGTCCGTGACGAGCAAGAACGCTGGGAATTTGGTGGCGGCAAACTCGAATTTGGCGAAAAAGTATTGGACGGGCTTAAGCGTGAAGTCGGTGAAGAATATGGCTGTGATTTGTTTATAGACGAATCACTACCGCCTACCGAACTTCATCGTGAACATAATGGCACGAAAACACACTGGATCACTTTCCCACACATCGTTCGAGTTAACCCAGAGGAAGCAAAAATTAACGAACCGGAAAGCATGGACGAAATTGGTTGGTTTACACTAGACACTCTACCGTCCCCTCTTCATTCTGGGATTCCTCTCTTCATAGAACATTACCAAGATTATTTTACAAAATATGGAAAACCAAGCTAAAGTCGGTGTGGGCGTCATGATTTTTAAGGACGGCAAAATACTTCTAGGAAAAAGGAAAGGCGGACTTGGCGAAGGTGAATATGGTTTTCCGGGTGGACACCTCGAATATATGGAAACATTTGAAGCCTGTGCCAAACGTGAGACAGACGAAGAATGCGGAGTAGAAATAGACAACATCCAGTTTCAATTGCTTGGCAATGTTACTAAATATGCGCCGAAACACTATGTTCATTTGACTGTCAAAGCTGACTGGAAAAACGGTGAACCGCAGGTATGCGAGCCTGATCGAGCAGAACACTGGAGGTGGTATAGTCTCAGCGACCTACCTCAACCACTTTTTGAAATGGCAAAAATTTCAATTGAGAGTTATCAATCCGGTAAAAACTATTTTGATAACGTTGCGTAGTAAATTATGAATATTTTTATCTGCTGCAGCAAAACATTCTACGACAAAATTCCTCCTATTAAAACATTCTTAGAAAACGTAGGCCACCAAATTACCCTTCCAATTAGTTACGACGATCCCGGTAAAGAAGCTTCATTCGTTCCTGGCAGCACCGAATACCTCGCCTGGAAAGCTGCCACTATTCGTGAGCATGAAGTTAAAATCCGCCCTCAAGACGCTATTTTGGTGCTCAATTTTGAAAAAAATGGCCAGCCTAATTATATTGGCGGCGCTACGTTTCTTGAGGTGTTCAAAGCTTTTGAACTTAATAAGAAAATATTTTTCTACAACCCCCTGCCGACCGGAATTTTACATGACGAGCTAGTTGGTATGAATCCTTTCGTTATTCACGGCGACCTCAAACTCGTACGAATCTAATTTTATGAAGCAAATACTCCTCAACCGGAACGAAATGACCATAGGGCCTGCTCCGGCCTGCTTAAAAGTACTCAAAAATTTTAAGCCAAGCCACGCTTCGCAGTACTTAGCTGGATACTACACTTCACTCCTTGTTCCAAAGCTCGCCCAGAAATTTAAACTTCCTGAAAACCAAATTGCGCTTAGCTACGGAAGTGAAGATTTTTTGCGCACCGTCTTTAACAGCCTTGACCCCAAGAAAGATTCCGTACTGACGCACGAGTACCACTATGTCTATTACGACAAATATGCAGCTGCCCGTGGATTTAAATTACATACTTTTAAACTGACTGATGTCGGTACAAAATTTGTTTTTGATATCGACGACTGCATTAAGCAGTACAAAAAAACTAAACCAAAAGTCATTCTCGTTACTTCTCCAAATAACCCCACCGGCAACTCTGTGGCCACTCAGGATTTAGAAAAATTACTTACCGCTATTTCTAAAAAAACGTTAGTAATTATTGATGGCGCTTACGCCGGACTAGCCGGAAAAAACGAAGACGTGCTTACCGCAAAACTGGTTACCGCTTACGAAAACCTCCTCATTACCCGAACCTTTTCCAAACTCTACGCGCTAGCGGGCCTGCGTATTGCCTACGGACTCTGTGGCAGCGAAGCGCAAAAACTATTAGGATACCAGCCATATTATTTGGGATTTAGCCGCATCTTAGAAGAAACCGCCCTTGCCGCCCTTGCCGCGACCGGATATTATAAAAAGCTGCGTGAACGCATTATTAACGACCGCAACAAT
>CAZECR010000017.1:14954-22490 GCA_964510495.1 uncultured Gammaproteobacteria bacterium | reverse complement strand
ATACCCGTAATACCACGAACATTCCCCGTGTTACCCATAAGGGCGATGGTTTGACCCTGTTCAACCCGTTCGCCAGGCGAAACGAGCAGCTTGGACGAGTGCGCGTAGAGGGTTTTAATACCACCACCGTGGTCGATGATAATTTCACAACCATACCCATTATTCCAGCCACACTGGGCTTTTTCTACAGTTCCGCCTTTGGCCGCATAGGTTGGGGTAGCAAATGGACCAGCGATATCAATAGCGTGGTGAGTGTACCCAAAGTACTGAGTGATAAGGTGGGCGCCTGATGGCCAAATGTATCCCGAAGCTCCGGCAGACTGACGAGATGATGGGGGAACAGCCACCTTACCAATTGTCCCGGTGGTACGCTTTACGGTTGCAACAACACGGGACTCGGGCTTAGTTCCATCAGGAACCATAATAATTTCACCTGCTTTAAGATCACTACTGTCGGCTTTTAACTTGTTAAAACCAACAATGTCATCTTCTTTAGCTTCATATAAAAGCGCTATTTTTTTAATAGTGTCCCCGCGTTTTACCGCGTGCATTACACCGGTTGTTGGTGGAATTTGGAGCGAGTCTCCCGGTCTAATTATTGAACGGACACCGAGATTATTCTGCCATAAAATAGTAGCCACACTTACGCCAAAATCATAGGCAATGCTACTGAGCGAATCACCTGGTTCAATAACATAGGTTTCCACTTCACTTCTGCGTCCACCAAGCTGAGCCCCTGGCATGATCGTTGGCTTAGACAGGGCAGTTCCACCAGCCATAATTGCTGCAAAATCCTGATTAGGTATAAAAGTGGCACCCAAACTAGGCAGGGTTTCGCCGTTTACAACACCTTCGCGCCACGAACTATTCGACGGGTTAAAGATAACTGTGTCGGCATTTTCCTCTTCAACTCCTAAAATTTCTTCCGGCGCAGTAAGGGCAAAGGCGATCGTCTTTTGTCCTGGTAAAAAGAGGTCCTTTTGGGCATACAGCTTCGTTTGAGGGAAAGCGAGAAAAAAAAGCGCAGCCAAGCCAAAAACTTGCAGCAAACTTCGTTTCAAGAGCAGGGCCCGAACCCGATTAAGGCCACTTTTTTTAAGAAAATAAGCAATTTTATAACGAGCAAAGAGAACCGTGCGACCGATAGCTCCCACAAATTTGGCTATAACAAAAGAAAATCCGGTCCCGAGCCACCAGAAAAAACGCTTAACAGAGATAAGTATGCGTAGCGTGCGAAGCCACAAACTGTATTTCATAGTTTTGCTTGACTATTTGAAGAGTTTACCATAGTATAGGTGGCAAATCAATCTATTTTTAAGCTTTTAATCTTAATAGCACGTATGCTCATTATCGTTTTGGGAGCCATTGTTCCCTCCGTACTCGCCATTCTCTACGGTCTTATTCTCATTCGCTGGGTCCTGCGCCAACCGGCCGGGGACGAACGAATGCAAATGATTGCTCGAGCAATTCAAACTGGTGCCAAAGCATACCTCTTACGACAATATAAAACGATTGGTGTTGTAGCTATTTTTATCTTCTTGGCACTTGGTCTCGGTATCGATTGGGTAACGGCTTTCGGCTTTGTAGTTGGCGCCGCCTTCTCGTGTCTGGCCGGCTATATTGGAATGACCATCTCGGTCAAAGCCAATGTTCGCACCGCCGAAGCTGCAAAAACCGGCTTCAAAGAAGCAATGACCCTCGCCGTTCGCGGCGGCTCGATTACCGGTCTTTTGGTTGCCGGTCTTGGCCTCCTTGGTGTAGCTGGTTTTTACTTGGTTACCAGCGGTGATCTTTCTGCCCTGATTGGCCTAGGTTTTGGTGGCAGCTTAGTTTCTGTCTTCGCTCGTATCGGCGGCGGCATCTTCACTAAAGCCGCTGACGTTGGAGCCGATCTCGTCGGTAAAGTAGAAAAAGGGATTCCGGAAGATGATCCACGTAACCCAGCAGTTATTGCTGATAATGTTGGTGATAATGTTGGCGACTGCGCTGGTATGGCTGCGGACCTTTTTGAAACGTACGCAATTACAACGATCGCTGCCATGCTTCTTGCTAGTCTCTTGTTCCCTGGCAACACTAAAGCTATCATTTTTCCACTCATGCTCGGAGGAGCTTCGATTATCGCCTCTATCCTCGGCACGTTCTTCATCCGTCTTGGCAAAAGCATGAACGTTATGAACGCCCTCTATAAGGGGCTCATCGCTGCCGGTGTGCTTTCGCTGGCTGCGTTTTATCCTATTACCAACTGGCTCCTCGCTGACCTCGCCGGTCATTCTGTCATGCGTTTGTTTGGCACTGCTGTAATCGGTCTTGCGCTCACGATCGCTATGGTATTTGTTACTGACTACTACACCTCAACCGAATATTCTCCTGTACAACACATTGCCAAAGCAAGCACTACGGGACACGGCACCAACATCATCGCTGGTCTCGCTGTTTCGATGAAGTCTACTGCTATTCCAGTACTTTTGATTCTTGCCGCCATGCTTGGTTCATTCTGGCTCGCCGGCCTCTTTGGTGTTGCAATCGCTGCCGTTAGCATGCTTTCGATGACCGGTATCGTCGTCACCATTGATGCATATGGCCCAATTACGGACAACGCTGGTGGTATCGCTGAAATGGCTGAACTTTCTGATAGTGTTCGCGCTATTACCGATCCGCTCGACGCAGTCGGCAACACCACGAAAGCAGTTACTAAAGGGTACGCTATTGCTGCCGCTGGTTTGTCATCCCTCGTCCTCTTCGCCGATTTTACCCACAAACTTCCTGAATCCACTGTTTTCTTGATCAACGATCCAAAAGTATTAGTCGGTCTCTTTATCGGTGGCTTGTTGCCGTACCTCTTTGGCTCCTTCCTCATGGAATCCGTTGGAACTGTTGCCGGTCAAGTTGTCGAAGAAGTTCGTCGTCAATTCAAAGAAATTCCAGGCATTATGGAAGGCACTGGCAAACCAGACTATGCCCGCGCCGCTGACATTGTTACCAAAGGCGCGCTTCGCCAAATGATTGTTCCAGCCCTTCTTCCGGTTGCCGCTCCGATCGCGGTTGGCTTCCTTCTTGGCATTCCGGCGCTTGGCGGACTCCTCGTCGGCACAATCGTTACCGGTATTTTCCTCGCTATTTCTATGACCACCGGTGGCGCCGCTTGGGACAATGCTAAAAAGTTTATTGAAAAAGGCAACTACGGCGGCAAGGGTTCGTTTGCCCACCAAGCCGCTGTTACCGGCGACACCGTTGGCGACCCGTACAAAGACACTGCCGGCCCATCGATTAACCCAATGATTAAAGTAGCCAATATCGTTGCCTTACTCATTGTCGGACTACTCCTCAAATAAACCTTTTCTTTCTCAAAAAGAGCGCCTACCAGCGCTCTTTTTGTTTGATTAAAAGGGTTGACAAAAACATACTTTTGTGCTATATTCTGACGTTGCCCGGGCAAGACTTTATCCAAAATCTGTCCACTTCTATGGTGATCACCCTAGGCGTGGACAGATTTTAACTGATAGAGAGGTGTCTCATGGATTTGCCCGACATCACCTTGCCGGCACCGCCGAGCAGAACTCCGCTCGAGGAGGCTGTGCACCAACTCGCCGAAGCTGAAAGTCATGCGCGCCGAATCGCCGCCCTTCAGGAGAAGAGTGGCCGGCGCCTGCGCGAAGCCTTGACTGGCTTCGAAGCCCAGCGCGACGAGGCTGCACTCGAAATCGCCTGCTGCGATGAGGGCGCGCTGTCGCTCGCTGCCTTGCAGAAGCGCCAGATGTTTCAGCAGGCCCTGAGCGCGCTGACCCTGGCACAGGCCGAAGCAGCAAGCCTCGCCGAGCAGTGGCTCGCGGCGGAAACGCTCGCCATGAAGGCGCGCGCGAACGTCGAGCGCTTCCGGCAGCTGAGGCTCGGGCGAGCCGCCTAACCACACCACCAACCCGCATAGCCCACCTCGGAGCTCTGCGTCTTTGTCACTAATACGGATTAGTTATAAGGACGCTCCGAGGCGGGTACAGCACGACAACCCTGTTTTTACAGGGTTGTTTTAGTCTGTTTTCATTGACATAACGGGTTTTCATTGCTATGTTTGCCTCAACAAGGAGTACCCCATGAAGATCTTGAAGAAAAAAATTCGAAAGATTTTTCCTGAAGCCGTGTGCTTCAAAAAAGAAAAAGGAAGAAGTCGAATCAAGTTCCAGGCAGTCAGAACGCAACTGGGCGCCGACATGGTCAGTTTCACCCAGCTCCGCTCGCTCGCCACACTCCTCGGCACCAGTCGACTGTACGTCACGTGCATCGCTGACACCGAGTACGAGGCCGTGCCGCTGTTCAACGTCATCATCGTTGCCGAGCGCGTCCAGCACCCCGCGCTTCATGCGTAGCCCTACCGCGACGCCGATCACCCCGATCCTCGTCGCGCCCCACCAAAAACACCTCAGCAAAAACTGGGGTGTTTTTGTATCTGCCACCATTTGACAAATCCCTTATTTTTCAATAAAATAGGCCGTATTCTTACTTACTCTTTTTACTGAATATGTCATACGAACTTAAGAAAACTGACAAGTCGACCGCTGAACTTACCATCACTGTTGCCCCAGCTGATTACAAAAAAAATATGGAGGCTGCTGCCGTCCGCATGTCAGAGCGCGCCGCGATCAAAGGTTTCCGTCCGGGTAAAGCGCCTTACGATTTGGTAAAGCAAGAAATGGGCGAGGTTCGCATTTTGGAAGAAGCTATGCAATCAATCGTTGAAAGCAACTTCTTTAAAGCCGTAAGCGAAGAAAAACTGGATACTATCGGTATGCCGCAGATTAGTTTACAAAAATTTGCTCCAGGCAATGAGTTGGTCTTTACAGCCAGTGTCGCGCTCCTTCCTAAAGTTACCATTCCGGACCTTGCCACCATCAAAGTAGAAAGTAAACCGGTCGCCATAGAAAAAAAACAAGTTGATGAAACAATGGAAAATCTTCGTCGCATGCAAGGCAAAGAGGTTGTTAAGTCCGGCATAGCTACCAAAGAAGATAAGGTTGTCGTCAACATGGACATGTTCATCGACAAAGTTCCGATGGAAGGCGGCCAAGCTCCGAACCACCAGGTATACCTGAGTGAGCCGCACTATATTCCAGGCTTTGCCGAAGAGTTGGTTGGTCTCAAAAAAGATGACACTAAAGAATTTACGCTTAAGTTTCCCAAAGAACATTACCAAAAACATTTTGCCGGTAAAGATGTTGATTTTAAAATAAAAGTAAACGAAGTCTACGAACTTACCTACCCAGAACTCAACGACGATTTTGCCAAGGCCCTTGGCCAAAAGAGTCTGGAAACCATGGTTGAACTTCTTACTGCCAACTTAACTAAAGAGGGCCAACGCAAAGAAGATGAGCGCTTTGAAATTGCACTTCTTGAACAGCTCATTGAAAAAAGCAGCTTCGAAGTGATCCCGGAAGTTTTGATCGATGCGGAGAAAAATAAAATGTTCTACGAACTCAAACACAATCTTGATGAGCAGGGCATTCCGGTTGAAAAATATTTGGCTGACATGAAGAAGACCGAGGCCGAAATCCTTGCCGACTTCACCGCTCAAGCCGACAAACGCGCTAAGGCCGCACTTATCTCACGCCAAATCGCTCTCCAAAACAATATTAAAATTGAGCCTGAAGAAATGAACACTGAGCTTGCTGCTATCCGTGCAGCTTACCCAAACAATCCTCAGGTAGAAGAAAACCTCAAACGCCAGGAAGTTGTTCAGACTATTGCAACTACACTGCAGAATAAAAAAGTGATACAGTGGGTGAAGGAACAGATTAAAAAAAGTTAGTTTTTTTCCTATGAACGAGTCAGAAAAAAGCCCTGCCGTTCTGGAAGCTAAAGATTTACGAGAAAAATTAAAAAGGACTCTCGAACCCTTGGTCAAAAAAATGGTCGGTGGTTTTGAAAAGATAAATAGGGATGGCCTTACCATCCCGCCTTCTGTACTCAGCGAAGAAATGACTATTACCAATTTTGACGATCTTGGCACAGATGGTACGCGCTGGCAACCACTCAAGAGAAAAAGTCCCTATATTTTTAAAGCGTTTGAGCAAAAAGCTCATTATACGTATTTTAGTGACGCTTCGAAACTCAGCACAAGCACCATGATTCTCAACAACAAAATCGGTGTTGGCGAGTATGGGGAATCTTTCGCACTCGCCCTATCGCAGAGTATTATGGCGGTGGGAATACTGGCGTATGACCAAGGGTTAGTCATAGAGAAAGAGCTCGCAGCAGACGATCGAGAAGAGGAGCGAAACGTATTAAAGCACCTAACTTTTCGCGGCACTTTGCCGGAAGTTTTTGCAGAGGCCTCGGAAACAATCGGTGCTAGTTTAGCCGCAATCACAGCCGAGCATGTTCCTGGTTTTGAGCAAGACCCTGTCGGCTTATGCCGACAACTCGTTGATCAAAAAGTTATTGTGGAGCTCGCCATGCGGTTACCAACGGGGATTGTCGGCCCGCTGCAGGGTGAGGGGTCGTATATTAAAAACGCGCTCGAAACACAGGACGGAAAAATCAAACTCAGCGAGGCCTTGAAGGATTTCTTACTGGAGGAACGGTTAAAAGACGAACCACCACTACTTACGCCAAACATCACTGATCACGAATTTAATCCGAGAACCAGTCTCGGCTGTCCTGTTCCTGTGGGAATAGCTTCTCTTGGCAAAATTTTTATTCAGTACTTGGAATTTTTTTACGCTAAAAAAACTGAAAAATAATATTTTTTATGCTCTTCGGTGCTCATGTTTCTATCGCTGGCGGACTCCCTAACGCCCCTTTGAACGCTGCTAAAATTGGCTGTGAGGTTTTTCAAATGTTTAGTCGTTCTCCTCAGGGTGGTTGGATTGCGCCACTCGACGAAAAAATTGCAGCGGAGTTCAAAAACAACTGTAAAGAAGCCGGCCAAAAAGAATGGTATATTCATACGCCATATTTTATCAACTTCGCCTCGATTAATAACCGTATTCGCTACGGATCGAGTGCTGTTATTCGCCAAGAACTTGAGCGCGGTTCAATGCTTGGCGCCACATATGTGATGACGCACCTGGGCAGCTACAGCGGCATGGGCGAAGAAAAAGGTTTTGAAGCACTGATTGAAGGACTTGAGAAAACGTTAAAGGGCTACACTGGCGAAACGCAGCTGCTCCTTGAAAATTCTGCCGGGGCCGGATCAGTAATCGGCGACACGTTCGAAGAATTAGCCGAAATTGTGCACCATACTAAATTAAAAAAATATAATTTAGGTATTTGTTACGATACACAGCACGCGTTTGCCAGCGGTTATGATGTGCGTACCCCAGCAGCCGCTAAAGCTACACTTAAAAAATTTGATGATACTGTAGGACTCGATCGTTTTAAAATGTCGCACTGCAATGATTCAAAAATTGAATTTGGTGGTAAAAAAGATCGTCATGAGCATATTGGCGAAGGAAATATCGGCGTAGAAGGCTTTAAAAATTTATTTTCAAATAAAAAAATTGCTAAGGTAAGTTTTATCGCTGAGACTGAACACGATAAAATTGT
>CAZECR010000017.1:0-14854 GCA_964510495.1 uncultured Gammaproteobacteria bacterium | reverse complement strand
AAAAAGTAAAAATAAAATAGTTGAGATTTTAAACTAACCTTAAACAAAAAACAGCCCTTTGGCTGTCTTTTTTATGGCAGATCTATACCGCCTTTGGTCCACGGATGACAGCGGATAATACGCCAAATGGCAGGCGGAAGACCTAAAAAAATTCCTTTTTTTTCAATTTTTTGATATGCAAAGCTACTGCACGAAGGATAAAAAGGACAAAATCCATGCGGAAAACGATTTTTTAAGAGTCCGTGGTCAGGTGAAAATGTGAGCTGATAGAGCTTGATAAACACCAAAAATACCTGACGGGGCAGTAAAAATAATGGGGAAAGGATAGTTTTGTTTTTTGGCTGATCTTTCATAAAAACAAGCGCAGCTATGCGACCGGGGCGACTACATTTTGCAGATTCCGGAGCGTTTCAAAAGCGCCGTGAGGTCGGCCGCTAAGACATCGTATTCTTTGCCCAAAGCTTCTTTGCGGGCAACAATTAATACAAAAAAACCTGGCTGTGCGGCTCCAGTCTTAAAAGCAAGCCGTACGACTTCACGAAGCTGGCGACGTAAACGATTGCGTACAACGGCCTTTTTGGAAATTTTTAAACCGACTGCAAAGGCTAGTTTAAGCTGTTTTTTAAAACTTTCAGGATCTTCTTTAGCTGGAAATAGTGAAATACTTTTTTCTAAATTAAGTACTTTGAGGTCAACAAAGCTACCGTTAAGCCAACGGCCGTATTTGGTGACCAGGGTAAAGTCACGAACTTTTTTAAGACGGTTTTCTAAAGGAAGCATAGAATAGATAGGTGCCCAACAAAACAATACTAACATAAAAGCCCGTCCTTGATAATCCAAGAACGGGCTTTTGTTATGCGTTTTTACTTGCGGAGGCGCTTGCCCTTCTTTTCGTCCGAGACCGTTAATTTTTTGCGGCCTTTAGCGCGGCGGCGAGCGAGCACGGTACGTCCTTGTTTGGTAGCCATGCGAGCACGAAAGCCGTGTGTTTTAGCACGTTTGCGCTTCTTTGGCTGATACGTTCGTTTGGTAGACATAGTATAAAAAAGGAATACTTAGGTGGCAACAATGTTCATACACTACACTAGTTTCTAGGTTTAGTCAAACTGGGTGGTGTCAAGGAGCTTTCCGGTGTTCATTCCAGACCTGTGCCCGGCGGTTGCCCACTTCCCGGACTAAAACAAAACTATCCACAGGTTATTAACAGTCTGTCCCCACCCAAGTCTTTTGGCTTGCTTTCCCTAAAAACAAACGTTGTGTTAGAATGAGTAAAATTACTCTAAAATAAGCTTTTTATGAATAACAGTGAACTCTGGCAAGCTGTCCTCGCTGAACTTGAACTGAGCATCTCAAAAGCGAATTTTATTACCTGGTTCAAAAATACGGGCATAATTTCAGTGCAGGAAGGCCAGGTTCTCCTCTGTGTTCCCAACGCTTTTACCAAAGCGTGGCTTGAAAAAAAATACCACCAAACGGTTATTAAGTCGCTCGAACGTATCACTGAAAAACCAATTAAAAAGCTGGAATACAAGATTGATAACATCAAAAATATTGCCGAATCACCCGTTGTTTTCCACACCGAAACTAAACCGGTTGAATTCAACACGAACTTACAGTTTACCCAAGCCGCTCCGCAGCGCTTAGGCGGCAACGAAACTGGTGGCGCGTTCATTATAAACCCTAAATACACTTTTGATAACTTCGTAGTTGGTGGCGGCAGCGAGCTCGCCTATGCCGCAGCTCAGGCGGTCGCGGCCAGGCCTGGCGTTGCCTACAACCCACTCTTTATTTATGGCGGTGTTGGGCTCGGCAAAACCCACTTGCTCCAAGCTATTGGTAACGAATTAACCAAAAAAAATCCAGGTATTGTTATTCTCTACGTCAGTGCTGAGAAGTTTTCCAACGACTTCATCTCTTCCATTAAAGATGGGGGAGCCAAAGATTTTCAAAATCGCTACCGCCACGTTGATCTGCTTCTTATCGATGATATTCAGTTCATAGCCGGTAAAGATCGCACGCAAGAATCTTTTTTTCACACTTTTAACGAATTACACCAACAAAACAAGCAGGTGGTCATCACTTCCGACCGTCCACCAAAAGCAATTCCAGCGCTCGAAGACCGCCTCAAGTCGCGTTTTGAGTGGGGCATGATCGCTGATGTTTCCGCACCAGACTTTGAAACGCGTGTCGCCATTCTCGAACGCAAGTGCGCCGAAAAATCGTTTATGCTTGAACCTAAGATCATTCAAACTATTGCATCGGTTGTGCAAAGCAACATCCGTGAACTCGAGGGCGCGCTCAATAAAATCATTGTTTTTCACCAATTGAAGAACATGATCCCCACCCCCGAAACGATCAAATCTTTACTCTCCGGTCTTGAAGCTGGCTCAACGCGGCGCTCAATGACTGCTGACCAGTTGATTGAAACGGTTGGACAAGTCTACAACGTTTCAACCGAAGACTTGCGCGGAAAGAGTCGTGAAAAAAAGATTTCGTTCCCGCGCCAGATAATCATGTTCCTTATGCGCGAAGAATTAAAGATGTCATACCCGGCGATTGGTGAGGGACTTGGTAACCGCGATCACACTACAGCGATGCATGCCCACGAAAAAATTAAGAACGAACTCGAGAATGATTTGAAGTTAAAACAAGAAATCGAATCACTGAAACAGCGGCTGTATGTGAATAACGTGTAGTATCACAGTGGATAAACTGGGCACAAGGTGGGGACAAGATGCCTTTCGCCTCTGGAAAAGTCCTTGATTTCATCCCCAGTAAAAACGAGTTATCCCCGAACAAAGACCAAGGTACAAAAGTTACTGACAAGACCGCTGAAAATATCCCCGTTTCAAAAAAAGTTATTCCACCAGTGTTTAGGCTAAGCTAAGAGTAATAACGCACTTATCCCCGCTATCCACCGTGCTTATTATTACTATTATATATAAATATAAATATTTTAAAATAATACTAAAGCGATATCTGTGTATGAAATTCTCCTGCACCAAAGAAAATTTTCTCCAAGCACTTTCCCTTGTAAGTAGCCTGGCTGGAAAAAACGTGAACTTGCCGATCCTGAACAATATTTTGCTTAAAGCCGATGCTCAAAAAGTAGAGGTGGTGGGCACTAACCTTGATTTGGCAATTACGGTGCTCGTTCGGGCCAAGGTGGAAGCCCCTGGCCAATTTACGGTTCCTGCCCGAACCCTCCTCGATTTCATTAACCTCTTGGCTGAAGAAAAAGTGGATATCGAACTCCAAGAAAACGAACTTCTTATTTCAGCCGGTAAATCGTTTACTAAAATTAAGGGTACCCCAGCAGACGAGTTCCCTGTTGTCCCAACCCTTGAAGACGGACAAGGTTTTGTGATTAAGGCGGAAGAACTAAAACGAGGGCTTTCTCAAGTGCTCCCAGCAGTAGCTAAGAACGATATTCGGCCCGAACTTGCCGGCGTCTTTTTTTCTTGTAACATCGCGAGTGAACGCGAAGTTGTTCTGGCTGCTACCGATAGCTACCGCTTAGCTGAAAAGAAAATTCATTTGCTCCAAGGAACGGATCAACTCAAAACAGTTATTCCTGGTCGCACAGCGGTAGAAATGGTACATGTCCTTTCGGCCCTAAGTACTGTGGGCGAAGAAGAAAACGCTCGACTCCTCATAACACCGAACCAAATCGCGCTCCACTTCAACAATATTCAAATGACGTCTCGCCTGATTGAAGGCGCATATCCTGATTATACTCAAATTATCCCAACTGAATTTAAAACGACCGCTGTGGTGGCATCAAACGACTTAAGCAAAGCTATCAAAGCAGCTGGCCTTTTTACAACAACAGGAGTTAACGCGGTGACGCTTGCACTGAGTCAGGCGGAAGGCTCTGTAAAGATAACCTCGTCTTCTACCCAGACGGGTGAATATAGCGCGGAGGTGCCCGCTAGCGTGTCCGGAGAGGACAACACAGTACTTCTTAGCCACCGCTACTTACTCGACGGCCTGAACAATATAACGGGCGACAAAATTCAACTGAAAGTTATCAATGGCGACAGCCCCTGCGTACTCTTTCCGGAAGAAGATAAAAGTTTTTTGTATATTGTCATGCCGGTTCGGCAATAAATTAAAAAACCAGCCACCTAAATGGCTGGTTTTTAATTATGCGGCCTTTTGAGGGAAGTGTTTCTGATAGAGTGCGGTAAGCTCTTTTCCATTCAGTCCAACAATTCGTTTTGTTGGGCCCGTCGCTTCGTCGTGATCGAGACTTTCTAAAAAACGTAAGCGCTCCACAAGTTGATCAAATGATGTGGTGGTAAAATTAAGTATGGGTGTGGTATCGGTAATACCGTATCTATCGAGGAGTTCTTGGAATAAATTAGCGGTATTAAAAACAATATCCGCCAGACGTTTACTGCGATCTGCTTCAGAAAGCGTAGTATCACGAACAACTTTCGTATGTTCACGAGTAAGGTCGGCCACCATACTATTAATTTGGCTTTGACTTAACTCTGCATAAGGTCGCTCCCGTAAGATTGGTTGGTTACGGGATAATGGGGAATAGTCGTTCTCCAACATATATTATTGAATGGTAATAGCTAAATCTTTTTGCGAAACCACCCCCTTTTTGTCGGTCAAGATGGCTTGAAGCGTGAATGTGCCGTTTCCGGGCGAGTGTTTCCAGGTAAAGGAGAGTTGTCCAGCAAATACTTTGTCACTCGCCGGAGTAAATTCATAAATTTGTTTTTTATCACTCCCCGAAACCAAGTTGATTTTAATGTTGGCAGCATCTTCCCAGCGAAAAGGGGTGAGTGACATGACGCGCGGGAAGTCACTGTCGGTAAGGGACACTGACGAGCCGTCAAACCACTCAACACTCGCCGGGTCGAGCTCTGCGGTAAGGTTGAAGGTTATTTGAGCGCTTGATGCGTTTCCGCTATCATCCGCTGCAATTACTTTAAGGGTATGTGTACCTTTGGCAAGTGTCTTGGCGTAGTAAGAAAGCGAGAATGGTGGGGCTGTATTTCGGCCAACCGATTGGCTGTCGATAAAGTACTCGACGCGAGCGATACCATTGGGAGCACCGGCCGTAACTGTGAAGGACAGATTGCGATCGCCCAGTGTAGCGTTGTTCTCGGGTGAGATAATTTGGACAGTAGGAGCTAATTCCGGCGATAAAGTATCGTCGGTTTCAGTCGGCGGCTCCTCAAGCGTTACTGGTTTACCGGCTTCTTGTAGACGAAGAACCCAGTTTTGAAGTGCCTGCTCCCAAATAGTAAATTGAGGATCGTTTGCGGGGTTAGATGGTGCAGGACCACGTGGATTGTCTTTGTCAACGTAGTACAAAATGGTGTGGGGAGGTAAGAACGTTTTTTCCACAACTAATTCAGGCGGTGTAGAAGAGGTGGCGATTCTACCAGTAACGCTGTTGATTGGTAATTTTATGCCACCATCATTACCGCGGAGTACTGCCTTATCGGCCGTATTAGGAGGAGGAGCGGGAAACTTTTCAGGGGTGGTGCTGGCTAGGGCGGCTCTCATAAATTGATTCCAGATCGCACCGGCTAAGGTGTTTCCGCCACCTTTCATAGGAGAAGGAATAGTGTTGCCCACCCAAACACCAGCCGCGAGCGAAGGGGTGTACCCCATTGTCCAAGCGTCTTTGCTGTCGTTGGTAGTACCGGTTTTTGCAGCAGCAGGGCGGCCCGGCAACGTGAGACTTCCACCACGACCGAAAATATAGCCGCGGGCAGCGTCGTCAGACAAGACATTTGAAATTGTTGCGGCTAGTTCTGGTGTTATGGCGGCTGTCCCCTGGGTATCTTTCCATTCGTAGAGAATATTGCCTTTTGAATCGGTTACTTTAAGAATCGCAACTGTTGGGTGGTAGACACCATTGTTGGCGAGTGTTGCGTACGCATCGGTGTGTTCAAGTAAATTAACTTCTGATCCGCCGAGCACCAAGCTTAGTCCCGGGTCTCCAGTAAACGTGGTGTAACCGAAGCGCTTGGCGAAATCGAGAGTATTTTTAAGTCCCGCTAAATAGAGCGTCTGCACGGCGGGAATATTGAGCGAACCCTGGAGCGCCTTACGCATTGTTACCAAACCATGTTCGAGGCCGTCGTAGTTGCCCGGTTCGTAATTACCAAAATTTGTTTTTACATCATAGAGAACCGTGTCGGGAGTATACCCTTTTTCAAAAGCCGCGGCATAGACAAACGGTTTAAACGACGAACCCGGTTGGCGTTTGCCAAGAACTGCAACATTGAATTGTCCGTCAATTTCTTTGTTGGCAAAGTCGCGCGACCCGACCAAACTCACAATCTGAGCGGTTTTAGGGTCAATAGCTACCAGTGCAGCGTTGTTAGCGTTAGCTGATTTAGCAAACTTATCTCCTTGTTCTTTAACAATTTTTTCAGCGATAGCTTGTTTGTCGTAATCGAGGCTCGTAATAACACGCAAACCCGTTGTGTCAACGTTTTCCTCGCCAAATTGTTCTGCTAAAAGCTGTTTAACATAGAGGACGAAGTGGGGGGCTGCAAAGATACCAGCGTTTGGGGTGATATCGAGCTTGGTTTCTTTTGCTGCAGTCATTTCCTCTTTTGTTATGTAGCCTTGTTCCTGCATGAGCGTTAGTACGGTATTGCGTCGTCCCGTTAGCAGATCCAAGTTATTGAGGTAGCGTGTGGGCGATTGAATAATTGCGGCAAGTGTTGCTGCTTCGGGCAAGGTAAGGTCTTTAGAATTCTTGTGGAAATAACTAAGACTCGCCGCCTCAATTCCATAATTGACTGAACCGTATGGAATTTGGTTAAGGTAGAGCGTTAAAATTTGATCCTTAGTGTATTTTTTTTCGAGCCGCACTGCCAGGATGGCCTCTTTTATTTTACGAAATAATCCAGCCAAGCCTCCGCGCGCTGTGCCGCCAATAGTGTTTTTAATTAATTGTTGCGTAAGTGTGGAGGCGCCACCACCACCAGTGCTCCGCCCAATCAAGTTGTTAAAACTCGCGCGTGCAATACTGGTTACTCGGACACCGCTATGTTCATAAAAATGTTTATCTTCGATGGCGATAGTCGCTTTGACGGCCAGGGGTGCAATTTTGTCCAAGGGAACGATGGTGCGTTTTTGACCCTGGTAAATTTCATACAAGACATGTTCGCCGGTTCGATCGTAGATTTTACTACTTTCAGCTATTTTAAGTTTGGTTAAGTCGCTCGGGTCAGGCAAGTCGCGACTGATCACGAGTACCATGGCTGTGCCAGCAACAAAAAAGATCGCCGCTGTGAGCAGTATACCTTTCAGAATCTTTTTTTTGTCCCAACTACGAATGCGTGAACGCAAACTTGATCGATCTTCGTTTGCTACATCGCCATAGGAGCGACTGTTCTTTTTTTTGAGTGAGAAAATTGGCATACCAGAGTAATAATGAGGGTGTTTCCGTAGCTCGAGAGAGGCCGGAAATATAAGGGTGCTGTCATTATACCCCACCCGCCAGCCATTGACAAAAGGGTCGTTTTATGGTATCATTTGTCGTTAACTCAGGAGATACCAGTATATGGTATCTTTTAATTACTGCATATGACCAACTTTGCCCATAAGTTAGCCAAAATCAGTACTGTTTCACAGGTTTTTGCCCTAATCTTAGCCATTTTGATCCAAACTGCTCATCCAGCAATTGCTCAGGCTATCGATGCTCGTAAAACCGCTGAAATTAAACAAAAAACCACTACTTTAGCTATGGTTAGCGAAACTGCCCCGATTGCCCCTGTAGCTCCGGTGGTTGTGCCCGAGGCTCCTAAGCCAGATAAGCAAATTGCTGCAGTACTTACCGCTTATTCAAGTACTCCTGACCAAACCGATAGCGACCCTTTTACGGCTGCTTCTGGTAAGCATGTTTATATGGGTATGGTTGCCAACAACTGTTTGCCATTTGGTACGAAGCTTAAGCTTACGTTTGCTGACGCTGCTATCCAGGAAAAATATGGTAATGTTGAGTTTACGGTTGATGACCGTATGAATTCCCGCTACGGCTGTAACCGTTTTGACGTGTGGTTAGATGCTCCCCGTAAGGAAGTTAACCAGTTTGGGGTGCGCCGCGCTTCAATTGAAGTGTATATGCAGAAAAAGGTTGCTAAAGTTAAACCGGTTAAGAAAGTTGTTGAATTAGCTGATGCGAAATAAAAAACTATTTAAAAACTCCTCTACCAAAATGGTGGGGGAGTTTTTTATTCTACGCGCGTTCTAAATTGGAGCGCTTCAGCAACATGCTCCGTGAGAATGTTGGGGCTGTCAGCTAAATCAGCAATTGTCCGACTCAGTTTAAGTATGCGATTGAAACCTCGAGCGGATAGGTGTAGATGCTCAACTGCGGTTTTGAGAAGACCAAGCGGTTCTGGCTCGAGGGCGCAATATTCACGAAGTTCGGCATTACTCATTTCGCTATTAGTAAAAATCGGCAGTCCTTCAAAACGTTCCGTTTGAATCTGACGAGCTCGTTCAACCCGTTCTCGCACACTCGCTGATGACTCAGCCAAGGTACTGGTTGAAAGTTTTTCAAAAGCGACGCGCGGCACCTCGACGTGCAGGTCGATACGATCGAGCAAGGGGCCGCTAATTTTTTTCTGGTACCGATCTATTTGGGCGGAAGAGCAGGTGCATTTTTGATCAGGGTCAGACGAAAAACCGCACGGGCAGGGGTTTTGACTTGCGACCAAAATAAAACGGGCCGGAAACGAAACGGTACCTTGAGCACGAGAGACGGTGATAACGCCGTCTTCAAGTGGTTGGCGCAAACTTTCAATTACAAAACGTGGGAATTCTGGAAACTCGTCGAGGAATAAAACGCCGCGATGAGCGAGCGATATTTCTCCGGGCCTTGGGATGCGCCCGCCGCCAACAAGGGCAGCGCCCGAAGCTGTGTGATGTGGATGGCGAAACGGGCGTTGCTGAATAAGACCCCCAGATAAAAGTCCGGCAACGGAATAAATTTTGGTTACTTCAAGCGCTTCATCCGAGGTAAGCCGAGGGAGAATGGACGGCAGTGTGCGGGCAAGGAGGGTTTTCCCGCTCCCGGGTGGGCCGCTCAGAAGAATGTTGTGGTTACCGCTCGCCGCTATTTCAAGGGCACGTTTCGCAAACTCCTGTCCTTTAATGTAAGCAAAATCAAGACCGTTTGTCTCGGGGGTATCGGCTGCTGAGATTTCGAGTGCTCGCTCAAAAGGTGTGATCAGTTCCTTGCCTTGCAAATGTTGTATGAGTGCGGCCAAGTTCGTGACGGGGTAAATAGTGAGACCGCTAACGAGCGCAGCCTCCGGGGCGTCGCTCGCTGGAATAAATAAACGTTTCAGTCCATGAGCGCGCGCGTACAAAGCGAGCGGTAAAATGCCAGTCGTATGGCGAACGGACCCGTCAAGCGCGAGTTCGCCTACAACGAGCGCGTCACCAAGGTCAAAATCAAAGTCGTTACTGATAGCAATAATGCCAACAGCCATCGGCAGGTCGTACCCCGCTCCTTCTTTGCTAAGATCAGCTGGTGCAAGATTAACGAGAATCCTAAAATTAAACGGGTAGCTAAACGAAGCGTTCTTGAGCGCGGAGTGAATGCGGTCTTTAGCTTCCTTGATCGCTGTGTCAGCCAGGCCAACGATCGTAAAATTAGTTTGGCCTTTATTAATATCCACCTCAACATCAACAGGCAAACAATCAAGCCCGACAACGGCAGCGGATGTAAGTTTAAAAAACATACCAAAAGACTAAAAAACAAAACTAACCACCACTATCCTTTTTGTTTTTTACTATGAAGTTGTAAGAAGTATATCACGAAGCCAAAGACAATAAGAACATCCGCGACATTAAAGATGCTGATCGCTACGCGCAGGTAGTCGACCGTGTGACGATACAGCAGACGGTCGATAGCGTTAGAAAGCGCGCCAAAAAATAAGGCAGAGAGGGCTAGAAGTTCCAGTTGTGGAGCGTTGGCTGCTCTGACCTTTTTTTGAAGTACGTAGCCAAGCATGCCAACGACCGGTAGTGTTAAAATCAAAATAAGTGAACTAGGAATAGGGATGCCAAAAGCCACTCCTGGATTATAAAAAGGATCCCAGCCCACAAAACGATTAATGAGGTGAGAATTGTGCCAAGAGTTTGTCGCCAGCCACTTAAAAAGTTGGTCAATACCTAAAAAAAACCCGCAAAGGGCAAAAAGGGCCAAATTGCGGGCGCGAAAAGTCATGTTTTTAAGTTTATACCTCCTGGGTAATAGCTTTTTTGCAGCCAACGCAGGAGCTCGACGTCGGGCGAATAGCTAACCGTTTTTCCTCGATTGGCTTCTGACAGTATTTACATGTGCCGTAGGTGCCTTCTTTAATGCGGGCCAAAGCACCATCAACATCACGCAAGAGTTTTTCAAGGCCTTGCCCAATGGACAAGTTTGCTTCATAATCAGCTACTTCCAGAGCATTGTCTTCTTCGTCGTCACCGTAGTTAGGGAAACGAGCGCGAAAACCGCCCTCCTCACCAGGGTTCTTTTTGGCTACGCCGTTCTGCTCTTCAGTGAGGCGAGCGCGTTCAGCAAGAAGGGTTTGTTCAATTTCTTTAAGAAAAGTAGGGGATAACATACAGCAAAATAAGAGTGCTGTTAGTATACCTGCGAACAGGCAAAGCGTCAATTTGTGGGGTTAAGATAAAAATAACAACAAAAAAAGGGAGGTAACCCTCAAGTGACTTGTTGGTTCTCCCTTAATAGTTTAGGAGAAGAACCGACAAACCGCCTTACGGCGACGAAGCTCAATTGCTCGCTAAACTTTAGAAAAACTGCCGACCGCTTGGGGGAGTTAACTTCGCATTAACCGTTGGTAAACCTCAGGTTAATATAGTGGAAGTCTCCCTTCAAGAAGTACGGACTCGCTGCTGCCAAAATGTTTGGATAGGGGCAACAGTCAGCCCAATTCTTACTTGAATTGTCTTGTGCAGTTCGTACAGTGTGTGTTCACCATGATTTTTTTCTGGTGAAGTTCTGACTTGTCTAAAGAACTGAAGATAGTATACCAGTTTTTATAAGTAGTGTCAAGAAATTTGTCTACGATAGTGTAGACAAATATATTTAGGCTAAGATTAGAAAAGAAAAACATGTTGAGGGTTGGTGCGTAATAAAAGTTATGCACCTATTAGGCATGTTATGCACTGACTTATCCACAGAAGTATAGATTAGTGTAGACAATTTTTTATAAAACTATTTTTTAAGATACATTTTATTTCAAGTTAGTACAAAACATCTTTTTATAGAAGTATAGAATAGTATATACAAAAAATTCCTAGCTAAAAGCTTGGAATTTTTTGAAACTCTTTTGTTGTAACGAAAGAATCATGCTGGGTTTTACGTGTCTAGTCCACGTTTGTGGTCATTTGAGGAGTTTACGAAGCTGCTCGGATGAAAAAACTCGGTCTGTTCTTACTCCACCAATACCCGTTCCTTCCGTAGTTTCGCCAAATAAAGAAGTGATACTTTATCCGAAAAAGACACTCCGCTCGGGGAGAAAGCTTGTGTCCACCAGATACTTTTCAGGGTCGCGCGGGTCAATGTAGACTTGTACAGTGTTACCGGGCTGGAGATAGTGATCAAGGTCAACCCACACCGGGCCGCTTTCAAACGTCTGTTCTTGGCCGGAAAAAGGGTTTTTTCCTTTAGCCAAGATTGCGAGCGGAAAGGTGGAGCGAGCACCCGTGCTTTTGCGGATTTCGACTACTTCGGCGGTAACAACTTGTCCGTTTGCTAATAAATATTCTTTACGGGCGCGTCCTTTTTTATTTACCCAAACCATAAGTAAAAAAGCGGGAATTTCTAGGATAAGTACGGCCAATAAAACATAGGCGGATTTTAGGCTCTCGGGGGTACCGAGCTGCCAGTTGTGCCAGGCGAAGTAGGCTATGACGCACGAGGCGACCAGGTGCCCGAGACCAAGAATGCGGAGCTGTTTGTTCATAGGGATGTGGTCTAAAAATAAACCCATTTAAACATCCTAACAGAGTAAAAACGGGCTGTCTACTTTTGATGCTGTGCATTTATTTATCCACTGCCGTAGCCAGTTGCTTTAAAAAGCACGTTTGTTATAATCGCCGCAGGCACTTATTTTTTTCGAATTCTTATGAAGAAAAAAGGGTGGGGACTGTTAGCGTTAGTACTTGCTGGCAGTTTTTTTATTTTCGGAAACGCATTTTCCGCAAACTTAGATATTGTTATTAACGAAATCGGCGCGTATCCAACCAGTACCCATGAGTGGGTTGAGATTTGGAACAAAGGAAGTAACCCCGTCGATATAGCGGGCTGGACGTTTTGGGAAAATAATACGCATCATGGCGTGGTGGCAACGGGTGCGACCGACAGTATTTTGGCTCCCGGTGAATATGCGGCGATCGCTCAAAAGTCCGAACAATTTTTACTTGATCACCCGGGGTTTGGTGGCTCAATTTTTGGTTCCACCTGGAGTTCGCTTGCAACAAGCGGTGAAGAAATCGGGCTTGATGATTCGGCCGGTGTTACGATTGAACGGTTTGTATACCAGGCGGCGACGCAATTTTCACTCGAACGCAAAGATCCGTTTATATCAGGTTATTCAAGTAATAATTGGCAGCAGCACGCGAGTGAAAACACGCTCGGGTTTGTTAATAGTAATTATGTCGTGGCAGTTGGAGGAACACCGATTGAGACGGTGACGACTACGCCGGTTGTTACTTCAACACCGGTAACAACAACGACGGTAGAGACTATGCCACTAGATACCAGCACCCCAACAACGACTGTAATTGTGAGTACGACGCCAGCAGGCCCGAGCACGCTGGAGTCAATAAAAATAAATGAATTTGTTCCAAATCCCGATGGCGGGAGCGAGTGGGTAGAGCTCTACAACACATCTTCTAGTACCGTTGAACTGATTGGCGGGATTATATGCGATAATCGCGCTGGAGGAAGTTGTACGATCGCGACGCTCAGCGACACAATTTTGCCGCACGGTTTTGTAACCATCTTTTTTGCAAGTGGAAAATTAAATAATGACGGCGATTCTATTATCTTGAAAGATTCCAGCGGTGCTGTTGTCGATGTCGTGCGGTATGGAACAGGCTTTGTTCCTGTTCCGGGAAAAAACCAGGCTGGTGCACGGCGAATCGACGGATTCGATACAGATAGTGATGGAGACTGGGCAGTAACGACACAGCTAACACTCGGAAGCAGTAATGTAATTATCCCGCCGCCTGCACCTGCTCCTCAAAACACGTCGAGCGGCGGATCTTCTGCGGGTAGTCAGGGTGGTACAAGTGTACAGAGCGATCTTTCGTTTTTTAATTCAAACGTTATATGGAGCTCGGCCAGTTCGTCGGTGGTCATTAACGAATTCCTGCCGAACCCGAGCGGTAGTGATGAGGAAGAAGAATTCATCGAGCTAAAAAACATTTCAGCTTCTTCAGTATCGCTTAATGGTTGGCGCCTGGCAACGCGCGACAAATTTTTTAGTCTTGGCGGCACGCTCGATGCTGGCATGCTACGTGTTTTTTTAAGAAGTGAAACCGGAATTGTTTTGCCGAATACAACATCAACCGAGCTCAGGCTGTATACAGCAGATAATAAAATTGTCGACAGCGTAAGCTACGCTAGTGCGCCGAACGAGCAGAGTTATGTGAGGGGTGCTGGTGGTACGCGCACCTGGACGACGAATATTACTAAGGGAGAGGAAAATAAAATTGAAGAAGCTGAACCGGCTGTAGAGAAGGCAGAAAAAAAGATATCACCAATTTGGAAAACAACTGTTCCAACAAGCGGCAAGCCCGGAACTATTTTGCGCTTTGATGCAAGTAAAAGCGTTGACCCTCGTGGCGGGACGCTTCTTATGGATTGGGATTTTGGTGATGGTACAAGCCTGGGTGGCGCAAATGTTGAGCATGTGTTTTTACAACCCGGTACCTACTCGGTAGGTTTGAGCGCCACGAGTAGTGTGGGAACAGTAGGCACAAAAAAGTTTGTCGTGCGTATTGTTGAACCCAAAATATTGGCATCATCGGGTGTAGTTATCAGCGAATTATTTGTTGATCCGAGCGGCACAGACAGTGAAGAGTTCGTTGAGGTATTCAATGGCAATACGACTACAACCGACCTGTCTGGTTTTAGGCTCCAAACAAGCGAAGAAAATAGTTTTGTGATTCCCGTTAATACACAGCTGGCACCACAAAACTTTTTAGTATTTTATCGTTTGGCGACGCACCTCGATTTGGCGAATAGCGGCGGGGAAGTAGATTTAGTTTCAGCGAGCGGAACCTTGCTCGACGCGACTACTTTTCCGAAGGCGACGGTTGGAAAAAGTTTTTCTCGTGAAGGCAGCGTCTGGAAATGGGCAATCGCTCCGACACCTGGACGTTTTGCGCTCGCATCCGAAATTATTCCAGATGAGCCTTTGCAAAAAGTTTTGGGGACAAAAATAAAAAAGACTGGTGCCAAAAAAGCAACTACCAAAAAAATAGCTCTCGCTCCGATTGCTGTTGATTTTGATAATACGGAAGATTTGGTTTCTGGGCGTCCAGTTATTGCGCGCGGTGTTGTAACAGCTGTACCAGGTGTTTTAGGTAAACAATATTTTTATCTCAGTACGGTAGATGGGGGTATGCAAGTTTATCAAAGTAAAAAAGATTTTCCGCCGCTTGAAGTGGGTGATGTGGTAGAGGTGACAGGAAAAATTTCGGTTGCAGCCGGAGTAAAACGGATAAACATTGCCAATCGTTTGGCTGTAGATATCCTTGATACGGCAAAAGGCCTGGAGCCACAGGAGATAAAGCTCGATGACATGGGCGAGGAAAATACCGGCGAACTCGTCTTTGTGCA
>CAZECR010000016.1:0-23062 GCA_964510495.1 uncultured Gammaproteobacteria bacterium | reverse complement strand
TGGTCGCTTCGTGTGCAATTCGCGAAATATTTTGTGATCGGCTTCAGTGCTTTTGTGCTGGATATTTCAACCCTATTTCTTTTTAAGGAGTATCTTCATCTTACAGCGGTCGAAGCAGTCGTTCTTAATCAGGTGCTCATTCTCAATTACGTATTCTTTCTGAATAAGTACTGGACGTTTAAGGTGCAAGGTGTCACGCGTGCTCAGATCGTTCGTTTTTATTGTGTGGCAGGGGTGAACTATGGTATTTCGGTAGTCTGGATGTGGTTTTTTACAGAGTACCACCATTTTGCGATCATTGAACCCGCTCGGTACAATTATTTACTCTTCCGTGCCGTCAATATCGCTCTCGCTGTCGCATGGAATTTTTTGTTATATAAATTTTGGGTCTACAAGGCTGTTCCGCTACCTGTAGGCATCGAATCAGGGCAGTAAGGGTGTGTACAACTACTACCGGTAGTAATAGAAGGTATGCAGTAACAGTATTTTTTTGGCTAACCATAGCCTTTTTTACAAAAAAACAGTAAAAACGACCGAAATGACTCAGTAATGACCAAACGCTTGACTTGGCACAGCTTTTCCGTTATACTAATCACAGATTAATTTTTCTTGAATGGCTAACGACAAAGAAATTATCGAGATTGTGGGGGTTATTGAAGAGCTTTTACCAGCCGGTATTTTCCGGATTAAGCTTGAAAGTGGCCAAACGATCATCGGTCACCTCGCTGGAAAAATGCGCTTAAACAAGATTCGTTTATCGCTCGGCGACAAAGTTAAAGTGGCCATGACACCCTACGACTTAACGAAAGGCAGAATCATCTTTCGCTTTTAAAAAATTTATAAGAATATCAACCAGTGCGGTGTAGCTTGATCTTCTTCAGTCTTCCGGTAATTTGTCCGACTGAAGGAACATATTGGGCGTCGATATCGCGGCAGTGGTTGGTATTTTTTCTTACTTAAAATATCTGTAATTAAACCTAACTCTTTCGAATATGAAAGTCCGTGCTTCCGTAAAGAAGATCTGCATGAAATGCAAAATCGTTCGCCGCAATGGACGCCTTCGCGTCATTTGTGCCAACTCGAAACATAAACAACGCCAAGGTTAATCATTTTGTAACTTTTTACCTCTTCAATAATTACTACTACCACGTATGCGTATTGCTGGAACTAACATCCCTAATGAAAAGAGAGTCGATGCTTCACTCAGTTACATCTATGGTATCGGACCAACTTTGGCTAAAAAGGTTTTAAAGGCTGCTGGCGTAGACGCCGCTACCCGCGTCAAAGATTTGACCAACGAAGAGCAGGATAAACTTCGCGCTATTGTTGAAAAAGGTTACCGCACCGAAGGCGACCTTCGCCGTGAAGTACAGAGTAATATCAAACGTCTTAAAGATATCAAAAGCTACCGCGGTATTCGCCACATGAAACATCTTCCGGCTCGCGGACAACGCACCAAAACCAATTCTCGTACCGTTCGTGGCAATACTCGTAAAACTATGGGTAGTGGCCGCAAAGACGCTGGTCAGAAAACATAAGTCTGAACCGATTACTCTCTAAATCATCCTATACTTATTTCGTATGATGGAACAAAAAACGAATGCAGCCGGAAGCGAGAACAAAGCTGACGCCAAAGGCGGCAAAGTCGTCAAAGCTAAGAAAAAGAAAGTGATGAAGCAGGTCCCTCGTGGCAATGCCTACGTTCAGGCTTCATACAATAACACCATTATTACCGTTGCCGATCCAAATGGTAACGTACTCGGCTGGTGTTCGGCTGGTGCAACTGGTTTCAAAGGTCCTAAAAAAGCAACTCCATATGCCGCGAGTGTGGTAGTAAAAGAACTCCTCACGAAGGTTGCCGACTATGGACTTAAAGAAATCAATGTGTTTGTTAAGGGTATTGGTGGTGGCCGTGAAAGTGCTATCCGCGCCCTGCATGCCAATGGTTTGAATGTGCTCTCGATTACTGATACGACTCCAATTCCACACAACGGCTGCCGTCCACCGAAACGCCGTCGTGTTTAATACTCTTTTCTAAATTACCCCAAATTCTACCATTATGGCTCGTGATCTCAGACCAAAACATAAAATTTGCCGCAAGTTTGGAGAAAAACTTTGTGATTCTCCAAAATGCCCGATTACTAAACGCAGCTACCCAGCAGGTCAGCATGGCCCAAACAAGAAAAAGCCAAAGTTGTCTGCCTATGGTAAGCAGCTTCGTGAAAAACAAAAAGTAAAACAAATTTACGGTCTTCTTGAACGTCAATTTTCAAACTACGTCGAAGAAGCTTCCAAGAAAACTGGTGACACCAGCAAAATTCTTTTGAACTATTTGGAATCACGCCTCGACAACGTTGTCTACCGCCTCGGTCTCGCTAAGTCTCGCCGCTCCGCTCGCCAGATTGTTGGTCACGGTCATACAGTTGTTAACGGTAAGACTGTCGACATCCCATCGTACCGCGTTAAGGTAGGAGATGTTGTTGGTATTAAAGACAGCAAGCAGAAAAGCAAGCTCTACGAAACACTTGCAGAATCGCTCTCTAAAGTTGAAGCTCAGAGCTGGCTTACTGTTGAGCCAAAAACATTGTCGGGTAAAGTACTGAACGCTCCAACTGCGGAGAACCCGAACTTTGATGCTAAAGCAATTATTGAGTTTTATTCTCGTTAATTTTTTACACTATGGAGAATTTTCTTCTTCCTTCCAAAGTGGAATTCCAAGAGGGGCAGACACCGAATTCAGGTTCGGTTGTTATTACACCGTGCTATCACGGGTATGGAACGACGCTCGGAAACGCGCTCCGTCGTGTACTTTTGTCCTCACTGCCAGGCTCTGCTGTTGAGCACTTTAAAGTAAAAGGTGTTTCGCACGAGTTTAGTACAGTTGAAGGTGTCAAAGAAGACGCCATGGAACTCATGCTTAACCTTAAGCAACTTGCCGTTAAAATTTTTAGCGATGAACCGGTTGTTTTGAACCTCGTTAAAAAAGGTCCTGGAGTCGTTACGGCCGCTGATTTTCAGGCAAACTCCAATGTTGAAATCGTTAACCCAGAACTTGTTATCGCAAACTTGACCAGCAACAAGACGCTCGACATCGACGTTACGGTTGGCAAAGGACGTGGTTACAAACCGGTTGAAGAAAAAGACAAACAGAACTATGACCTTGGTACTATTGTTATGGACTCGGTCTATACCCCGGTTAAAGATGTTGGCTATAAAGTTGAATACACTCGTGTTGGTGACATCACGAACTTCGAACGCTTGATTATCAACATTGAAACGAACGGTACGATTGCTCCGAAAGATGCCCTTATCCAGAGTACTCAGATTTTGATCAATCATTTCAACATTATTTTAGATGAAGTGAACGCCAGCGCCGACTTTGCCCCAGCACCTGTGGAAGCTGAAAGCGAAGAGGTGGCTAGTGAGCCTACTGAAGAAATCGCGCCTGAAGTAGCAGGAGATGATGAAGAAAAGAAACCAAAAGCTAAGAAGGCTAAGAAAAAATAACCTCTTATTAAAACTACCAGCTGTAACGCATTGTTATGAGACATCAAAAAACTAAAATTACCCTTGATCGCAACTCGGCTGCTCGCCGGTCGCTCTTAACTAATTTGGCCGAAAGCCTTATTTTGCACGAAAAGATCAAGACGACCAAAGCCAAGGCCCGCGCGCTGCGCTCGTATGTTGAAAAATTGATTACCAAATCAAAACCAAACACACTGGCGGCTCGCCGTGAAATCATTAAAGAGCTCTACACTGAGAATGCTATCAAGAAATTGATGGAGCAGCTTGGACCGCGCTATAAAGATCGCGCCGGCGGATATACCCGCACCACCAGTCTTCGCAACCGTGTCGGGGACGGAGCTGAAGAAGTGCAGATTGAATTCGTCTAAATTTATTTGTCCTTAATAACTGTTATGGCTAGTATTAAACGTAAAAAACACGAACTTGATGCGACGAACCAGGCTCCTGGACGCCTCGCTACACAGATCGCTACCCTCCTCAGCGGTAAACACAAAGCCAGCTTTGTGCCTCACCGCGATATGGGAGACAAGGTAGTGGTAATTAACGCTGACAAGATTTTGTTTACGGGTAAGAAACTTGATCAGAAGGAATTCTTGCACCACACCATGCACCCAGGTGGTTTGAAGCGTGTGCCAGTGAAGAAAGTGATGGCTGAAAAACCAGAAGATGTTATCCGCCATGCTGTAGTCAAAATGCTTCCAAAAAACAAACTGCGCGAGCCTAGACTTATGCGCCTGTCTTTTAAATAAACTGCACGTTGTATGACAAAGCTTACTACTAAAACCGATCAACTACGCGCTGTTGGCCGCCGCAAATCTGCCTCCGCCCGCGTTCGCCTTGAAAAAGGTTCAGGAAAGGTGACTGTAAACGGTCAGCCGCTTGAAAAATATTTCCCATACTTTGAATGGCAAGAATTCGTTGTTGCTCCGCTTAAAGCTCTTGGCAAAGAGAAGGATCTTGATATCTCTGCTAAAGTAAATGGTGGCGGCAAAAAAGGACAAGCCACAGCTGTACAGCTTGGTGTGTCCCGCGCCCTCGTTCTCTGGAACGAAGAGTTCAAAAAAACCCTCAAAGCTCTTGGTCTTCTTACTCGCGACGCTCGCGTCAAGGAACGCAAGAAACCAGGTTTGAAAAAAGCTCGCCGTGCACCACAGTGGAGCAAACGCTAGTTCTGAATGCCGCAGTGGTCCAAACGTTAGTCTTCAAAATTATACCTTCTTCGTACAAGAAAGCACGCTCCAAAAGAGCGTGCTTTTTGTTTCCATACATAAAAATATTTTTTGTGTAAATGCAAAACTTATGGTTGACGTCCGGTATAAACTATGCCAATCTATTTGTAGAATTAGAAATTCTAAGGGTGGTCAGGAGGAAATACGATGGCAAAAACTCGTCGCGGTCCTACGAAAGACCAAATCGCCGCAGTATTGCGCAAACTTAATCTCCGTCGGGAGGCAATGAATATTTTGCAACTTGAAAAGGAGTGCTACCGAGCGTCGGAAGTTATTGATTTGCTTGATCGCATCGATTTTCATGGTGATCGCCTGGGCTTTCTGATGCAGATCGGGTATACCGAGAATGATGCGATCTTGCAGACGCTTACAAAGGCGGGAAAGCTTTAACACGAGGGGCCTGTCACCACCCGCACCCCTTAGAGTTTCTAATATATAAACCCTATGAAACCAGGCAAAGATTATATCGGCATTTCCGTAGCATTTTTCTGTCACGATCGGCAAGGAAATTTTTTATTTCACCAGCGCAGTCAAAAGTGCCGAGATGAGCAGGGGACTTGGGATTGTGGTGGGGGAAAGCTTGAATTCGGTGAGACACCAGAAGAGGGTTTGATGCGAGAGCTCACTGAAGAATATGGGTGCAGTGGTGCTATTGATGCAGCTTTGCCGATAAACAGTTATATTCGCGGTGAAGGTGAAGACAAGCGTCACTGGATTATTGTACCGTATATTGTTCGTGTCGACAGATTGCAGGCCAAGCTCAATGAGCCGGAGAGTATGGATGCGATCGGTTGGTTTACGCTTCAGGATTTACCGGACCCACTTCACTCGGGTGTTAAAGCAGATATTGAAATGTACCGTAGTTATTTGCAGAAATATACTTTTGGAGCCTAAGTGAATTAAGCTGCAATAGGTTTTGTAAAGAAGTTAGTATTGAATTAAAAAATCACCATTCGTTTACCGGCTCAACAAACTATTTATTAGTGTATTGAGCTAGGGGGCGAATGGTGATTTTTTTGGTTGAAAGTGTGGGTGTTAGTTGGATGTAACAGCCTGGATATCTTCCTCAACCAGCGCGCCGTGCTTGCGGGCGAGCTCGGTGTTGGCTTCATCGATCGGAGCGGTCGGCATGGGCCGGTCAACCGGGGGACGAAGGGTCGTACCGCCCGCTTGGCAGAACGCCTGGTATGCTTCAGGCGACGGAAATTTGGCAACAAAACGCATGGGAAACCTCCTGGTAGATGTGATTACAGCAGGTTGCTTAGCGAAGCCCTGGCTAAATTACCGTTTCACAGGTCGCAGTCCACTGGGCATGCAGCCCGTCGATCGTAACCGTGTGGTAGCCGCCCTGGCGAATTTTTTCAGCCATAACCCGTTCAGCCAGACGGGCTACTTTTCTCCGGGCTACTGGTCGCGGAAAGACAAAGGTCTTTGTTTCACCTTCTGCCAGGTTTGAGCACTCTACAAACATCTGTTCGAGCGTCATCTGTTTTCTCCGCAGCAGATTACTTATTAAGGATAGTAAAGAGTTTTTTTGCAAAAGTCAATACTCTATGAGCGGGATATAAAAAAGAAAAGCCGCCGGCGGATACCAGGCGGTTGGAACTGTCTGCTCGTAGCAGACGGATCAGTAGGTGGAAGCGGCTTGTGTGCGGTAGGGCGTTGAGGCCGCAGAATAAGGGTATTGGTGGCCGTCTTCGCCGGTTTCTAGCGCGAAGGCAAGCAGCCTTCGACTGGCTCGCAGGTAGTGAGGCAGTTGTTGATCCGAGTCTCGCAGCGTCCCTCTTGGGTGCAGCGCCCCGTTGGAACACGTTCGGCGACCGGTTCTCCGTTCGTTCCCACCGTACAGACGATCGGCACGGCTTTGAGGTTGCAATCACTGTCCGCTGTGCACTGCTTCTTGGCTGCATCGGTATCCTGGCCGCAACCAGGGGCAGCAAGCAGAGCGATAAGGGCAACATGGATACGTGTCATCTGGGCATTCTCCTTTTTCCGTTCTTTGTGAAATAAAATAGCAGACCTCTGACTGACCATCCCATTCTTCGTGGAGAACATACATTGGCACAAAAACAACTTATTGTCAACGTGATCAGGGTACAAGACCGCCCGGTTGAATTCGAACCTGATAATCAAACTTTATTTAGACTCTTGACCAATACGTTGATTTCTGACCAATTGTATTGTACTATCATCCTACCCTCACAAAAGGAGTGTGCATGCTCGAGAGGATTATCCGTAGCAAAAGAGCTGAGGACAGCGGGCGTCGCAGAAGGCGTGAGCCCAAAGCTCGCCAGAGTCCTGGCTGGTTCTCCAAGCACGAACCCCGCAAGATCTCCCAGCGCAAGCGGGGTCTCACTGCTGCCGAGCGCAAGCAACGGGTAGACAAGGTTCACAAGGCGCGAGCGCGCCGCGATCGCAAGGCGCAATCCGTCACTTCCTGATGAAGGCCACGCGCACCGACCGGCTACTACACAAAGCCTACGAAAAGCCGGTCGGGCGCATTTCTCTCGTGTGGAAAAAAACTCTTTTCTCTGGTAAGCTAGGATATGTTCCTAGCTTTTTTACATGGCCTATACAGTTACCCAAAATACCTCATTTTTAACTGCTGCCTCTGTTCTCCAGAAGGTGGTTTCCTTTTTTTATTTTACCTTACTTGCCCGCGCAGTTGGTGTTGAAAATGTCGGTCAATATTTCTTTGCGCTTACCTTTACGACTATTTTTAGTGTTGTAGCTGACTTTGGTTTAGCTAACACACTCACCCGCGAAGCGGCTAAATTTCCAGAGAAAAGTGGTACCTATGCCACAACTGTTTTTTGGTCAAAAATTATATTTGGTTTTTTTGCTTACGCTTTGGTTATTGCCGCGCTTCAAATTCTTAAGTACCCCGCCTCACTTAAACTTTTGATTTTTCTATCCGGCATAACAATGTTTTTTGATAACCTGCAAACTGTTTTTTATAGTCTTCTCCGGGCACGTAAAAATTTATTTTATGAAGCAATCGGTATGGTTGGCTCCCAGGTACTCACCCTGGCTATTGGCGGAACAGCACTTTATTACCACTGGCCTCTCTATACGCTTATTATTGCGTATACTGTACCGAGCTTTTGTAATTTGGTGTACGCAAGTTTGGTCGTTCGTCGTCTGCAACCGGCTGGTTTAGAGCACGTCTTTGACAGCACAATTGCCCGTTCATTTTTAAAGCTTGCGTGGCCTATAGCAGTGGCGGGTATCGTCGGGCGTCTCTACGCCTATAGTGATTCGCTCTTAATGTCTAAGATGGTGTCGTCCACAGAACTTGGTCTTTGGAGTGTGCCCTATAAAACAACTTTTGCGTTCCAGTTTATTCCGGTTGCGCTCGCCGCAAGTTTGTATCCGGTAATTAGCTCCTTATTTTTAACGGAGCCAAATAAAATAGGGGACTTGATTACCAAAGCTTATCGATATTTATTTACGATTATTTTTCCATTAGCTATTGGGCTTGGTGTTTTGGCTCGACCGGTTATTGTTGCTTTTTATGGAATACAATACACACCGGCTATCCCGGTGCTGCAAATTTTATTGGCTGGACTCGTTTTTATTTTCTTAACCCTTATTAACGGTGCATTATTTAATGCCGTCGGCAAACAAAAAACACAAACACTTTTAATTACAATGGCCCTTGTCTTTAATGTGCTTCTTAATCTGGTGCTCTTACCACGTCTTGGTATACGAGGGGCAGCCCTGGCAGCCTTAGCGAGTAATTTATTATTATGGTTAGTTGGCTTTATTGCTATTGTTAAAATAATCAGTTTTCCATTGAGTGATTTGGCCCGCTTTTTTAATCAGACCTTTTGGCCCGCTGTTGGTATGGGGGGTCTAGTCTGGTTTTTGGAACCTCGTATCCACTGGCTCTTTACGATTCCTGTAGCTGTGGTATGCTACGGCGCACTTCTTTTTATTTCCGGAGGCATCTCCACCGCTATGCTTCAAGAATTTCGTTTTAAACTTCGTTCTAAATAGTCATGAAAACACTACATCTTACTTTAGAATATCCACCTCAGGTTGGCGGTATTGCCAGCTATGTTTCTAATTTCGCTGCCCATACCTTGCCCGAGGAAACCGTTGTTTATGCGCCAGAAACAAAAGGGGATGCAGCGATTGATGCGGCGACTCCTTGGAAAGTAATTCGTCGTAAACCGTATTGGCTTTTGTGGCCGCACTGGCTCCGCATGCTCCTGCAGGTGTACGCCCTGGTTAAGCAAGAAAAAATTGCTACAATATACGTCCATCAAGTGTTACCGGGTGGACACGTGGCACGAATTATCAAAAAACTACTTAAAGTTCCGTATATTGTTTTCTTGCATGGCACTGATCTCGATCGCGCACTTGCCCTGCCAAGCAAGCGAAAGCACTTCATTAAAATTATCACTGAAGCGCACAGTGTTGTAGTTAACAGCTCCTTTTTAGCTGAAAAATTTAATAAAGCAGTTTTTCTTCCCACTCCTGTTCGGGTACTTAACCCCGCACCGGCTGATTATTTTTTTGAGACAATCGATCCAGAAAAAATTAAAAGACTTAAATCACAGCTCGCTTTGCAAGGCAAGAAGGTGCTCCTGAGCGTGGGCCGTATGGTTCCAGGTAAAGGGTATACTACCCTGACACGGTTGTTGCCGCGGCTCCTCGAAAAATTTCCAGATTTAGTCTGGATTTGTATTGGTGACGGCCCGGAAAAACCCAAAGTTATCGATATGGCTACCAAAACCAATGTACAACAAGTCATTCGCTTTTTAGGTTCGGTTGAGCAGAAAGAATTACCACTGTTCTACCAGGCAGCCGATCTGTTTGTGCTACTTACGGGTACTGACAGTACGGCTGAGGAAGGGTGGGGGACGGTCTTTTTAGAAGCTGCAGCTAGCGGACTCGCTGTCGTGGCAGGAAACGTTGGCGGAACTCCCGAAGCTGTTATTGACAAAAGTACTGGCGTACTTGTGCCTACAAATAATGACGAAGCAATCCTTGGTGGAATAACCGAACTCCTGCTTGACTCCGAACGAGCCAAAACACTTGGACACGCAGCCAAAACGCGAGCCCAAAATGAATTCACTTGGCAAAAACAGTTATTGAAATTTTCTAAGTTTTTATGAATGATCTTGTAAGTATTATTATCCCTGTCTATAATCATGTAACCGCTCTCAAAACCAGTCTGGAGAGTTTGATTAACCAAACCTATCGACCGCTTGAAGTTGTTATTGTTAACGACGGCAGTACGGATGGCTTTGAATTATTATTGCCCGTTTTGCAAGACTTTGGTGAAAAAAATGAATTCCCGTTGGTGATTCTTAATCAGGAAAACCAAGGAAGTAACGCCGCACGTAATCGCGGCTTTAAAAAGTCTTCGGGAAGTTTTGTCATTTTCTGGGATGCCGATACTATAGCCGAGCCTGATATGATTGCCAAAATGCACCAGGCACTGCTGGATAATCCCGAAAGCGCCTATAGTTATAGCCGTTTTAAATTTGGCTGGAAGACGATGCGTTCCGCCCCATTTAATGCTGTGGAACTGAAAAAAACTAATTATATTGACACGACAAGTTTGCTACGCCGTGACGCTTTCCCAGGATTTGACGAAGGACTGAAGCGGTTCCAGGACTGGGACATGTGGCTAACCCTTCTTGGTCAAAATAAAACTGGTATTTTTATTCCGGAAGTCTTATTTACCAAGCTAACAGGGGAGCGCGATGAAATTAAAATCAGTTCCTGGCTGCCGAGCTTCATGTACAAGTTGCCCTGGAAAAACAAGAATATGGCTTCGTACGAAATGGCTAAAAAGAAGATTTTTGAGAAGCATGGATTGGTTGAGTAACTGTGCTAGACCGAACCAATACAATTGTTAGCCATACAATTCCGAGTACATGAAACAGTGCTGGTGAAGTAAGGGTAATTACTCCAAGCGCTGCAATACTTGCAAGCTCCCAAGCAGGTACAAAATGAATGGTTTTAAACGTGACAAATAAATAGATGATAAGCACGCCCCAAGCGATCAAGCCAATTACTCCGAGCTCCGCCCAGATTTCTAAATACCCCCAATCAAACTGCGATGTGGTAATTTCTTTTTTTACACCAGGACTATAGACAGTTACTGTATCCGCGAGTCCGTTGCCAATGATGGGGTTAGCTTTAATTTTTTCTACGATTTTCGGCAGCAGTAAGAGGCGGCTGAGCGAGCTTTCTTCTAAAGACGGGGTAACAATGCTTTGTAAGCGAAGCCCAAAAATTTCAAGGCCAAGACTTTGCCCTCGGCTAGCAACGAGGTGCATACCGACAAAAATTGTTATAAATGAGGCGAAGAGCAAGATACTGCCGACTATCCAACGTTTCCAGATTGCTGGCCTAAAAAGAAGGAGTACGGAGATTCCTAGGGCTAAAATAAAACTACGAGTTAAATTAAGCGATAAAATAATCAGGAGACAGACGATTAAAGTGCTAGATAGCCATTTTCGACCTGTCCTTTGGAGCTGATCGCTGAATTGCCATACTAACAATGGAATAAGCAAAAGCTGCTCGTTTAAAACAATGCGGTAGAAGTTAAACGGTAGTTCGGTTATTTTACCGCCTGCAACATCCCGGAACCAGTGGTAGAAAGGCCCCTGGAGCACGCTAAGGCCACTAGAAAAGGCGCTGAGTGTAAAGAGTATAAAGAGTGTGTTACCAATAATGGCGGCAACTACAGCGTTCAGTGCAAAGTTTTTGAAGAACTCCTTTTCTGGCGAATTCAAAAGTGCTCTGACGGGGAAATAGTAGAGAAAAAATAAGTAGGGGATCGTATCGGCAAAAATTGCTCCTAAACCGTGCCCCGCAAGATAACCGTGTACTGCCCCAAGAATGACTACAGCGTATAACCCGCTAAGACAATAAATAACCGCTCGATGTTCGTCAAAAAGTTTCTTTAAATTACCTAAATTTTGAACAAAAAATATTCCAAGTGAAACAAATAGTAAACACGTTCTCAGTGAGATGCCGTGTAGTGCAAAAAAATTCCCTGCTCCACCTAGAATTATTTCACTGGCGACAATACACCAGCCCCAAATATTTTTTTTAGTGAGTAGATAGGCGACGGCTGCGACTAGTACTGCGGCAATGAACGTGTTAATGGTAGAAGCGCTATGAAGCGGTGTGTCAGGAGGGCAAAAAAAAGAAACTCCACGTGCCAAGAGATAGAGTCCAAATAAATAATAGCTGAGGTATTTTGATTTCATTTAGTTCGGGAGCGTTGCAGTAACGATCTCTTTAAAACCGTTTAAAAACTCTTGGGTAGTCATGGCTTTTTTCCCTTCCAGCTGTAATTCGATGATTTCAAGTGAATTGGTACCGCAACCAATAAATAATTTTCCGGCTTCATTTAGTACTTTTCCAGGTATTCCAGCGTGGGCACTTTTTTTAATTTGTAATAATTTTAAACGCTTGCCATTCCACATCGTCCAAATACCCGGCCAAGGAGTAAGTCCGCGGTATTGATTATAAATTTCTGTGGCAGATTTGGTAAAATCAATTTTTCCATCTTCGCGTGTGAACATTTTGCACAAAGTCACTTTTGATTCATCCTGTGCTTCAGGAGTAATTGAACCGGTTAGCCACATGGGAAGTGTGAGTGCTAAAAGATTTGCCGCAACTGGCTCCATCTTCTTACTCAGCTCTAGGTAGGTTTCATCAGGCTCAATAGCAAGATTTTGCTGAGCCAAAATTGCCCCATGATCCATTTTGGCATCCATGAGCATGATCGTTACACCTGTTTCTGTTTCGCCATGTAGCAGCGCGGTCTGGATGGGTGATGCGCCACGGTATTGAGGTAATAAAGAAGTATGCACGTTGATAGTGCCTTTTTTAGGAATATCCAGCACCCACTCAGGAATAATAAGGCCGTACTGACAGACTACAAAGAGATCAGACTGTGGAAATTCACTAGTGCATTTTTCTTTTTTAAGTGAGTCGGGCTGAAAAATTGAAATACTATTTTGCAAAGCAACTTTTTTTACGGCTGATTCTTGTAGCTCCTGGCCTCGTCCGACTGGACGGTCAGGCTGCGTCACTACTGCTTCGATTGTAAAAAGACCGCTCGAAATAAGAGCGGTAAGCATCGCTCTGCCAAAATCGTGAGTTCCAAAGAAAGTAATTTTGGGAAGCTGGACCATACACTATTAAATACCGATTACATCTTTCTCGATTTTTCTGAGGTCCTTGGCTTTTTCAATAAATAACGTCCCGTTCAAATGGTCCGCTTCGTGCTGCACGATGCGGGCAAAAAAGTCTTCGGCGATAAAATCAAGTGGTTTGCCGTGTTCATCCAGCGCTTTGACTTTAATTTTCGTATACCGTTTCACCTGGCCGTAGATACCCGGAACCGATAAGCAGCCTTCCTCGTCCCACAGTGTTTTTTTGGATAAGGCTACCCACGTCGGATTGATGAGTGTCAGACATTTACGTTTGCTGAGTTCGTTGTATTCCTTGGCAATGACGCACATTTGCTTCGAAACCCCAATTTGAACAGCGGCAAGACCCACGCCGTCTTTGGCATACATGGTTTCGACCATGTCTTTCACAAATTTTTGCATGTCCTTAGAACTGATTTCTTTTGGATCAATGTCGGCGCTTCGTTTGTGCAACATTGGGTTTGGATCAAAAACGATGTCGTAGATCATAGAGCGTAGTTCAGGTTTGGGTGAAGAATATTAAAAACCAAGTAAACTTGTGGGATTCGGGTCAACTTTCCAGTCTTCCGGTACATGCTTTAGCAGTTCTTTTATCGTCCGTTTATAGCTCCTATAGTCTACCTTAATGAGCAGAACCTGCCAATAACGCTTCTTATAAAACTCGGGCATGGTAGCCAAAGGATGCGTTATTGTACAGCTTTTTTGGCTGTTCGTCAATCGTTCAAGAGCGCCAAAAAGACGATTTGCTTCCGTGGCTGCCGCGTGGCTTTCTGCGTGTCCGTATGAGAGTTTTAAAATAAAGCTAAAAGGCGGATACTCAAAGAATTTTCGCTGCTGCAATTCTTTAACATAAAACCGCTCTGGCCTCCTGAGGTTCTCAAAAACAACATGTTCCGGATGCTTGGTTTGAATTACAATAGGAGAGTTGGCTGGGGCTGCATAGTCAATACTGCGTACGGTTTGCCATAGTCGCTCGGTAATTTTGTATTCGGGAATAAAAAGAAGGGTATCCGGGTCGATAAGAAGGGTACAAGTAATAGTGTCCCAATCTATAAAACCGAGCGCTCGTTCAGTGCCAATAATAATATTTTTCTTAGCTGCGTCAAACACCGGAACTTCTTCGGAGTCGCTATCGATACGAACAAAAGTAATTGTCTCGAGAATATCTTTAAATTTGCGCCTCAGTTCGCGTTCAACTTTTTGTGTGCCGATGCCACGGGCACCCAGATCAGTTCCACGACAATTTTCGCAGAATAAGATCATTGGTTTACGCGTGCCGCAGAAATGACAAACGAGTTCCTTGGTGTCTTCATGATAATTAAATGGTCGTTTGCAGGCTCCGCAGCGTGGTACAAAGCCACAATCTCGACAAACAACCGAACTGACGCTTCCACGATGGTTGGCAAGAATAAAAATATTTCCTGTAGTGAGCGCGGTTCTAAGACGTTCGATTGATTCGTCAGCAAAAAAACTATAGTTCCCGCCGCGCTGTTCGTCTTTTAAGTTGACTATTTCAGTTTTGGTGGTGGCAAAGGGCGTTTGTTTGTCGCTAGCAAACGAGTATACTTGTTTTTTAGCAAAGAAAAAACTTTCGACACTCGGGCTATGGCTGAGGAGGTGCACTTGTGCCTCATGATGTTTGCTTAAGAAGAATACAGCGTCTCTAGTTTCAAACCGTGGCGCCATGTCCCAACTTTTATAATCAGGATTACCTTCGTCAAGCATCCAAATGGCTTCTAGATTATTCCACGGTAAAAAAAGCGCCCGGCGGGTGGCAATCATGGTCATTGGCTGACCTTGCCAAACTGCTAACCAGATTTTAGTAGCTGCAGCTGGTTTGGTGTCGCTGCTCAAGAGCGTACAGTGCTCTTCGTACCCATCACCAAATAATAATTGGGCAGTTCTTTCTACCTGGTGTACTTCAGGGACTAAAATTAATTTTTGCCCCGTTCCGTTCAAATGTTTCGTGATCAGTTCTTTTTTTTCTAGTTCAGTATCGTACAGTGCCAAGGTTGGTTTCTCGATTGTTTGCTCAGATTTTGTAGAAATAACTTGTTCCAATGTTTGAAACAAAGTTTTATTTTTTTTGTTTATATCAAACAAAGCCGACTTAATTATAAAACCCGGTGACACAGCATAAAATTCAGCTAATTCCATGAGGAAATCAAGCTGCCTCGCAGTAAGAGCGGGGGAGGGATTAACAATACTTGTAAGTGCCTTGAGAGGGAGTGGTTTACCGTTTTTAAATGGTGTAACTGTTGGAAAAGAATGAACTATTGCGTAGTGTTCTTTACTGCGAAATGGAACAGTTACAAGCTGGCCCACGATAAGTGCGCCTTCAAGTTCATTTGGAATAGTATAATCAAAAAAAGGTAGGCTGAGCGGCATTCGACCGGCCACAATCACGCGACAGAAGGACATAAGAAGACTAGATAGCGAAGTTGGCAGTTAAGTAGCCGACACCAAAAGGCGCTTCATAAGCATACAATTGATACGTATAATGTACGCCCCGCAGTACCCCCATGAGCATGAGGAAGGTTCGAAAACCACACTCGGCAGAGTTTTTGACGATCTCCTGATCAAACTGAAGAAAGCCGGTAGTATTTTGAGTTGCAAGGAGTTCTTGGATCTTTGCATCGAATTCTGCCCCAGCAGGACTAAATCCGGCCGGTGCGTCAGTCGTAAGGGCGTGCGAAAGGTCGCCGGAAGCAATCACAGCCACTCGTTTCGTGCTATTCATAATCTGGTCTTTGAGGAGCGAACCGAATTCAAGGTGTGTCTTGGCGTCAGCGTCACAAAAACTGATTGGTAACACGCTAACATTTGGCAGATGCGGTGTTAAATAGAAAAGTGGAACCGTTAGCCCGTGATCCATTATTTTTTCCGTTATCATCGCGGTTGCAATTTTTTGCTCTTCAGCCGCTTTGCGCAACTGGCTCATGAGGTTAAGTTCGCCCTTAACTTTTACATTGGTAGCTAAATCACCAAATTCACGCAAGTCGCTTTGGTGTTCAGGCGAAATATTAATTGTAAAAGCTTCTTTGAGCCCATGGCTATGCGGAGAAAAAATAATAATAGTATCAGGATGACTGAGGTATAAGTCTTCTTCCATTTTTTCAAGCGCGCGCTTGGTTTTGTCAATCTTCTTTATGCCTTCCTTGCCAATGCTGGGAATAAGGAGCGGGGGGTGCGGCACAATCGCCGCAAAGACGAGAGACATAGTGTTGGGCTAATAAATAATCTAGAAATGCAGGTTATTTGCTGGCCACCGTAAAGTTTCCTTTAGCAAGCCATTCAGCCATTTTATTCGGTTCATCAAAGCGGCGGGCGTAATCAGTGTTGCCAAGGGTAATGATAACGTATTGTTTCCCGGCAGTCGATGTTGTTTTGATTGTTGCATTCAGAGCGGCGCGTGTAGCTGGTCCGACTAAACCTTCAGCTGTGAGGCTGTGGTCTTTTTGAAATTTTTTAACAGCTTCAAGAGTGCTTACTCCAAAATTACCATTAATCTTAATTGTTTTTGCTAAATAGCCCTTATTTTGGAGTAATTGCTGGAGCAGGGTTACTTCTGTGCCACTCGAGCCCTGTTTTAGGGTTGTTTTTAGCGTTGCGGGGGTCGCAGAAGCTTTGCCGGTCTCTACTACCATCATCATAACACCTCCAGCTTCATCAGTATAGCCCGTTTTGCTATCGAGAATGGTATAGTTTTTATTCTTCGTAAAGAAGAGCTGGTTAGTATTTTTTACCCCGTGAGTAACTTTTTTAGCACCAACGGTAGAGGTGAAGGTGTAGCCATCTTTGGCCATGATCTTTTTGAGGTCGGTATTCTCAAGGGCGCGAGTAAAGATCTTGAGGAGATCACGAGCGGTTGATTTATTGCCTTCGTCGAGTCCGGTTACATCGGTTACTGTAGTACTGTCCGCACCCCAGGCAGCGAGGCGGTCGGTGATTTTGCCAAGCAAGTCTTGTTCAGAAAGCCCGCTCGCTTGAGCTACCATGCGAGCAATATTATTAATTGAGCCAACAAGCATAGTGTTCAGAAGGTCAGTGTTTTTTATTTTTTCGCCTTCTTTTAAACCAAGGGTATTAGTTTCAATAGCGTACTTAGCAGCCGCATACGTTGTTATTTCGGCTGGTTTGAAATTCTGACTCAGTACTTCATTGGCTGTCAACACTTTAGTGAGCGAAGCGATTGAAAAGCGGGTGTCGATATTTTTACCGCTAATAATACGTCCGGTCGGATATTCGGCAATAACATACGCCGGCACTTTTGATTTATAGAGATCGGCTACCGGGGTTTCTGAATCTCCTAAATATTTATTTTTTGCAGAGAGTAAACTGGTATTGAGGAACAGCGGATCGCCATTAGGAATGTTAAGCGTCGTAAGAACGTTAACCAAAAGCACATTGGCTCTTTTATATCCGAGCGCCAAAAAGGTATCGTCATCGGCAATCGGCCGTTTCTTGCCCTTTTCAATAACGTATACCTGGTTGCTGTCTTTATTTTGAAGCAGTGTACCGTCTGCGAACATGACAGGGAGATCGGCAACTTGGTACTGGCCAAGTTCTCGACTGGTATGTTTTTCAACAGTTAAATTTTTGTAATTTGCCTCAATAATTTTTTTATCAAGTATCGGGTGGAGAAGGCCGTCTTTATACAAGTAATACGTATCTTTTAGGTCAGTAATCTGAAAAATCGCACCAATCGGCTGTATGCTGCTGGCTGTGATAGTGCTCCCGATAGTGTAGCCCGCTACATCGCTTTCCTGAACATCAACGATCTCGTCTGGGTTATAACCAAATTGACGAACTACATCTGGTGAAGCGAAGGGGCGAATTGTATCGTAATCGACCAGATAGGTTTGGGTAGGTGTGCGCAGTAGAGAATAATTCGAAAAATTAATATCTGGCCCTACAGGGTAGTTGCCCAAATCAACGTCAGAAATAGTCACAACTAATTTTGGATCAGTTCGGCTGATGAGGGTGGATTTATTTTTAAATTTACGTCGCTGGCCATTCTGAATAAGATAGACGTCGTGTGTTGTATCGGATTCGAGGAGTGATCCGTCGGGGTAGACTTGTTCAAACCAGGTTTGCCAAATACGGGCAAAGTTCATGTTGCCGTGAAGGTGCGGAGTATAGGTATATAAAAAAGCGGTGGCCCAGCTCTGTGGGATAATTTGCATATTGTCGACTGAAACAGCTACATCCTTGCGAAAAGGCCGGGTTTTAATGTCTTTATGATCATAATACCAGCGCATCACCCCAGCAGCATCGTCAACTTGTTTGCCAAAACCTTTGTGTTTGGCAACGGACGGGTCTGTTCGGGAACAGCTATCGCAAACAGCGTATCCAGTAGCCCAGTCCAGTTGTTTTTGGGCGGGGGAGTCGTCGGTAATCAGGCTTTGTTCTTTTTGCAAGGTAACGAGGATGAATTTAGGATTAATCTGGTAGTTCTGAGCCGCTTCATAAATGATATCGGCTGCAGATTTTACGACACCTGTAAAATCTTCGGTTCGAAAATCGCTGAGGAAACTACCTTTACCAGTTAAGAAATTTTGAACGTCATTTCGTGTCCAGGTCTGATAATCTTGCAGCTCCTGGTCTGAAATGATAAAGCTCGGATTAAAACTAGTGGCGGCTTGTGTAAACTTGGGGGACAATAAAGCCACCGCGCAGAGAAGGGAAGCGATTATTTGGAAAAAAGAAAGCTGTTTTTTTGGTATTTTCATAGTTTTTTGACGCTAAAAATTCACTAGCAGGCTTATTCAAGGATGAGTGAATGAATGATGTGTTCAGTATATCATAAAAAGTATAACAAAAACAGTCCTCTTTGGGACTGTTTTTGTTCGGTACTGTTTTAGCGCAGTTTAATCGTACCTTTTTCAATAGTCACTGCTACCTTTTGACCGTCAACTACTGTTCCTTCAATGATTTTTAGGGCTAATTCATCAAGAATTTGGTTTTGTAAGAGACGTTTAAGTGGACGAGCGCCATAATCTGGGTTAAACCCTTCTTTGGCCAAATATTTTTTGGCTGCAGCGTCTACGTGAAGTGTAATTCTTTTTTCACCCAAACGTTTCTGAATAACTTCAAGCTGTAAATCAACAATTTTTTCAATCTGAGTCTCAGATAGGGTTTGGAACATGATGGTTTCGTCGATGCGGTTAAGGAATTCTGGTTTAAAGTGTTCTTGGAGTGCTGTCATAACACGTTCTTTGACTGAAGCGTCTTCTGCTTTTTTGCCTTTTTCGGCAGATTTGAAGCCAAATTCGCCGCGTTTATTCATGTCGAGAATCATTTGACTCCCGATGTTGCTGGTCATGATGATAACTGTATTTTTGAAGTTTACTACGCGGCCTTTGGCATCTGTCACACGTCCATCATCAAGTACTTGGAGCAAAATATTAAACACATCTGGATGAGCTTTTTCAATTTCATCGAGAAGGACAACCGCATAGGGGCGGCGGCGAATAATCTCGGTCAATTGACCGCCTTCATCATAGCCGATGTACCCCGGAGGTGAACCGATCAGTTTTGAGGTGCTATGTTTTTCCATGTATTCGCTCATGTCGATACGAACCAGAGCGTCTTCGGTGTCAAACATGAATTCCGCCAGGGCTTTGGCAAGTTCGGTTTTGCCGACTCCTGTTGGGCCCAAGAAAATAAACGAACCAATCGGGCGGTTCGGCGGGGCAATGCCGGCGCGGGAACGACGAATGGCGTTTGAGACGGCCTTTACAGCTTCTTCTTGTCCAATGACACGTTCACCAAGCACCTTCTCCATCTGGGTTAATTTGCTGGTTTCACTTTGCAACATTTTTTTAACCGGAATGCCGGTCCAGCGAGCAACAACACCAGCAATATCTTCTTCGCCGACTTCTTCTTTCAAAATACCACGGATTTTTTGAAGTTCCGTGAGCTTCTTTTCATTCTTCTTGATTTCACTCTCGAGCTGTGGCAGGCGGCCGTAGCGAATTTCGGCAACTTTCTGGAGGTCGCCTCGACGCTCCTCGATATCAGCCTGCTGTTTCAATCGATCCATTTCTTTTTTAGAATCTTGGATCAGGGTAATGATTTCTTTTTCATTTTTCCATTTAGCTTCGAGTTCGTTACTCTCTTCATGAATCTCAGCCAAATCTTTTTCGATTTTTTTGAGTCGTTCTTTGGACTCACTATCTTTCTCATTGTTAAGTGCTCGCTTTTCAATTTCCAACTTCATAATCGAGCGTTTCATTTTGTCGAGTTCTTCAGGCATTGAATCCATCTGGAGGCGGAGCGCCGAAGCAGCTTCGTCGACAAGATCGATCGCCTTATCCGGTAAGAAACGATCCGTAATATAACGCTCAGATAATTTTACCGCACCGATAAGTGCGGCATCAGTAATGCGCACACCATGATGTACTTCATATTTTTCTTTAATACCACGTAAGATTGCGACCGCATCGTCTTCGCTTGGTTCGTTAATAACAACGGGCTGAAAACGACGTTCCAGTGCCGCATCTTTTTCAATATATTTTTGGTATTCCTTAAGTGTGGTGGCGCCAATTGTGTGAAGCTCGCCTCGTGCAAGCATTGGTTTCAGCATATTCGACGCATCGATTGATCCTTCGCTCGATCCGGCACCAACAATAGTGTGTAGTTCATCGATAAATAGAATTATTTTTCCAGCAGCATTATTAATTTCTTTGATAACAGCTTTGAGGCGGTCTTCGAATTCGCCACGAAATTTAGCGCCGGCAACAAGTGCACCAATATCGAGCGACATTATTTCTTTGTTCTTGAGCGACTCAGGAACATCGCCATTTACAATGCGCTGCGCAAGACCTTCAACAACCGCGGTTTTACCAGTTCCAGGTTCGCCGATTAGCACCGGATTATTTTTTGTACGGCGACTCAGGATCTGCATGACGCGGCGAATTTCATCGTCACGCCCAATAACCGGATCAATTTTTTCTTTGCGAGCAAGTTCAGTTAAATTTTTACCGTATTTTTCAAGCGCGTTGTATTTACTTTCTGGCTCAGGGGAGTCGACACGCTGTGTTCCACGAATGGTTACCAAGGTTTGTAAAATAGCATCGTAGGTAGCTTTTTCTTCGGCCAGAAGATCGCTGATTGGATTTTTTGTTACCAAAAAGGCAAGGAGTAAATGCTCTACACTGACGTATTCGTCTCCCATGCGTTTCGCTTCATTAGCAGCATTTTGAAAAATACCCACCATAGCCTGGCCGAGCAGTACCTGGCCTACTGGAGCAGCACCAAAATTTTCGCCTTGTTTAGGCAGTTTATTAATCATGCTCTGCATTTCCAGGCCAAAATTACTAATGTTAACGTTCAGTTTCTGTAAAATGGAGACAACAATACCTTCGCTATCTTGGAGAAAAGCGAGGAATAAATGGGGTGGTTCAATTTGGGCCTGGCCGTTTTCATGCGCCAGTCGGGCCGCTATTTGGATGGTTTCCTGTGACTTGTTGGTAAAATTTTGAGGATTCATAAAAGTAGTTATTATCACTCAATACACTAGAGTGATAAATTCAGTATATCCAGGCTTGAAAGTTTTGTCAAATACGTGCTATACTGGCTTTGTTATGCATATTTTAGACGTTCGCGTGGACGAGGTTAGTCGGGCAGAAGCACTGCAAAAAGCAGCTGTTTTTTTGTCCGGTAACGATCAAAAAATGATCTTCACGCCTAACCCAGAAATGCTGGTGAAAGCCTCTGCTGATGCTTATTTTAAAGAGGTTTTAAATAGGGGAGACCTAAACCTTTGCGATGGGCGCGGAATTCAGTTCGTTTCCCGAGGTAAAGCGCAACGCCTGGCCGGAATTGATTTCATGCTGGAACTGTGTGCTCTAGCTGAAAAAAAGGGTAAATCTATCTTTTTACTTGGTTCAGGAAGCGACCAGGTCGTCAGCACGACGGCCAAAAAACTGAACGAGAAGTTTCCGAAACTTGTAATCGTAGGATCTACTAAAGGACCTTTTATTACCGAGGAAACGCTTGATACAGACGGGGCTAGTATTTGTGCTCAGATTACTGCTACAAAGCCTGACATCTTGTTTGTTGCCTTTGGGATGGGTAAACAAGAAAAATGGATTGATCAAAATCTACACAAACTACCGAGCGTAAAAATTGCGATGGGCGTCGGCGGATCGTTTGATTTTATTTCAGGCAAAATCAAACGCGCTCCTTGCTGGATGCAAGCAATTTGGTTAGAATGGCTGTATCGATTGCTCCAAGAACCAAAAAGGTTTTTGCGAATGTATAATGCAACCGTTAAGTTTATATATCTTTTTATTAAAACACGGAAAAAATAATATAATTTTCTGTTGTAACTACTGAAATTATGGAGAATAAAGCAAATGTTGTTAAAGTAATTGGTGCTTCCATTGTCGGATTAGTTGTATTGGTATTAGCCCTCGGATCATGGACCGTTATCAATCCGGGTACTCGAGGAATTGTTATTCGCCTGGGCTCTGTCAATCGAGTGCTTGATGAAGGTCTGCATTTTAAAATACCACTTGTTGAGTCGGTCAAGGATGTCGATGTTCGTATTTTAAAAGTAGAAGTAGAGGCGAGTGCGGCCAGTAAAGATCTGCAAACTGTATCGGCAAAAATTGCTTTAAATTTTCAACTGGAAGCAGCTAAAGTCGACAAACTGTATAAAGAGGTCGCTTTAGATTATGAAAATCGTTTGCTCTCACCGGCGCTTCAGGAATCTATCAAAGCGGCAACGGCCAAATACACCGCTGAAGAATTAATTACCAAACGCGAACAGGTCAAGAGCGAAATGAAACTTAATTTGACTGAGCGCTTAAGTAAAAATTATATTCAAGTAGTTGAAGTCAATATTGTTAGTTTTGATTTTTCTAAATCATTTAACGAAGCAATTGAAGCCAAGGTAACGGCAGAACAACAAGCGCTTGCCTCCAAGAACAAGTTGGAGCAAGTTAAATATGAAGCAGAGCAGCGCATCGTTCAGTCTAAAGCCGAAGCGGAAGCCATTCGCATTCAGGCCGAAGCTCTCAAGGGAAGTACGGGCTTAGTTGAGCTCGAAGCGGTAAAAAAATGGGATGGACATTTGCCGCAATATATGACCGGACCAGTGCCTTTTCTTAATGT
>CAZECR010000015.1:20853-23453 GCA_964510495.1 uncultured Gammaproteobacteria bacterium | reverse complement strand
GAAGTCTGAATACGAATCGGACGGATTCACAAGAAAAAATGGCTCCCGGGGTCGGATTCGAACCGACGACCAATTGGTTAACAGCCAACTGCGCTACCGCTGCGCTACCCGGGAATAGATTTTATTTACGTGATTGGTGTGGGGGAAGGATATCCCGTTCTTTTGGCGGAATGACAGCTTTTTTTCCATCTACCAATCCGGTTGTAGTTGGAAATGTTATTCTGCCTTCTCGAACATTTTCTTCGCCACCAATTACTACTCCGTCTAACATGCCTCCATAGGGAATTTCAGCTAGTTTTTTGCTGGCAATCACAATGGGTACGCTCTTTGGTGGAAAACGATCTTTACTCATAGAATTTTCGAGAACGGTATTAGTATAACGGGGGACGGGGGAGCTGTCAACCTTAGAGCAGTTGATAATTCTTTTCTGGCTGTTTGGCGCCATTAAACACAACGTCCATGATATTTTTCACCCCAAATTGTCGTGCATCAAGGTACCCTGACATCGCCGCTTCCGCCAGCCAGCCGGAATTAATCCAGTCAAACAACCATTCGTGCGTATACCGTGGGTCATTCTGACTAATGCCGCCATCAATTGTTTTGAGCCAGATACGGTTGAATTTTTCTTGGCTGCCTAAAGAAGGTGCCATGATAATAGGTAGACCGAGGGCAGAATAGAAGACGAGCTCACTTGGTTTGGTCCAGAGAATATCGGTTGTACGGAGTGCCTCGTTAAAGATTTTAAAATAGTCTTCTTTGTCTACTGCAAAAATAATCTGGAGATTTTTACCAAGCCGTTTATCAAGCCCGAGTTCGCAGATGCGCTGTTTGAAATACAAATAAACATCGTTGCGGCTACCAGCGACGAGGTTCAGGTTAATTTTCTTCTTAAGAATTGTATCTTTGAGGCTGTACAAGATAGCATCGGCAATTTTACGTTGTGCACCGGCCCCGCCAACGGCAAACGTGAGTGTGAGAGGGTGATGATGACTGACGCCCAGTTTAATTTTGGTTAAAAATTGTTTGATAGTTGAAGCGTATTTTTGGCGATAGCGTTTTTCTGGATCAAGATTGATGATGCGTTCGGCCAAATCATGCTGCAGCGTTTTTAAATGTGTTGTCCCGATATTTTCTTCAGGGAGTGGAAACCCAGTTAAAAAAATATTTTCTTCTTTAATGCCATAGAGCTTGAGTCGGCTCACCACCTGGCGGCAAGGAGCGAAATATTTAATGCGACTTTTGCTTGGGTGGAGTGGGGCCCAGGCACGGCTTATGTCTGAATCACAAATCACGACGTAAATATCATTTTTAAAACCATGCTCTTCCGCCATGAACGCCACAGTAAAAAAAGTGGTAATAAGCGGAATGTTTTTTTTATTGAGATAATTGATGAGGTCTTTGCCCCAACCCTTGTTTACTAAATAGTAATTTTGCCTGACTTGAAGGTTGGGCGCCGATAAATCACGTCGTGGATAAAAAGGCGGTACTTCTTGAAACTTATCTAAAAGACTAAAAATAATTCCGCCAATGAGTGGTACATTGCTCAGGCGAGAAATAGATTCGTAGAATTTTTGGCCACCATGCCATAGCCGGTAATCGCTGGCCGGAATTCCTTCGTAGTTATTGGCGATAAGTACTTTCCCTGTAGGGGAGAGGTGGCGGAGGGGATATGCAGCACGTTGGTGCCCGTATCCCATATCGACAGCAACTACCCAAGCCTCCTTTTTCATAATAAACGAGAGAAAACTTTTGAACCTACTCGAAATTATCAAGTGAGATTCAAAAATATAACAAGCGAAGTAAGTATACTACAAAAATAAAAAAAATTCTACGGACAGCAGAATTTTTAGTGCAATTATTTTTTTATAACTTGCGCTTATTTTGGGCAAAAAGAAAACCCATCGTCTTTTCAAACTTCGAAGGAAATATTTCCACACTAAAACCGTGTTCACGCAGTTGGGTCTCAAGTATTTTATACGTTTTTGATTTTGTATTGTGGTATTCGAGGATAATCGTTTCGATCATGCCAAAATCTGCCTCATCCCAACTGTTAAAAATGACATACTCGCCCCCTTCAATATCCATTTTAAGTAAAGCGATTTTAGTAATTGCATAAGCAGCGCATAATTCCTTTAAAGAAATCGTAGCCACTCGAATTTTTTGTCCGTCCCCTTTAAAGGGGCGTTCAATATAGTGATTGTGGTTGTCGTTGGTAATCATTAAATTGGCGCGACCGGTTTGATCATGGAGTGCTTTCGGAATAGTAGCAACATTCGTAAGTTTATTTTGTTCTATAGTTGTTTCTAATGCTTCTAAATTGTGTGGTTCAGGCTCAAGCGCAAAAATAGGAACAGTGGGATTAAGCGCGTGGGCGTAGAGGCTAAAAAAGCCAGCATGTGCGCCGACATCGATAATAGGATGAGTAGCTGCAATAATTTTTTCCTCAGCACGGCGATATTCGTGCAGTTTAAAAATCTCAGCAAAAACACTGCTATCGGCTTCGTCGCGAAGGGAAGCGGTGAAGGTTTTATTGTTGAAAGTAAAGGTTCTTTTTTCCATAGTTTGCCTAGTATAGCAGTTTTTAAATCTATTTCAATAAA
>CAZECR010000015.1:0-20753 GCA_964510495.1 uncultured Gammaproteobacteria bacterium | reverse complement strand
GTTCTTTTTTCCATAGTTTGCCTAGTATAGCAGTTTTTAAATCTATTTCAATAAAAAACCGGATCCAGTCTCACGATTCTATAGTTAGAACAGTAAGGTAGGATCCGGTTGGATCCACTGCCCGGTCGCTCATAATAAGGACTGGGCGGTGAATTTACTCGGATGGAAAGAGCGAGTGCGAGGCGGAAGCTGAGGGCTTCCACATCGGGTTATAAATGATCGTGTTGCCAGCGGCAAGTTCGATCTCTTCGGGGGTGAGTTCTGCGGGAAAACGCGATGTCGGGGCATCGTGTTCTTCGTCGGCATCAAGGCGCGGGTACATCCTTTCGAACTCTGCCGAAAACTTTGCGTATGGCTTGGCTTCGTTCGGAGGGAGGGCTTCCCACCGAGGAGGTGGTGTCGTGGGTTCGGCGGGGACTGGGGACTTGAGTTGTGCGTCGAACTTCCAACCGATAACCCTTGTTTGAAGGTTGGTCCTCAGACGCGGTAAGGGTAGCAAAGGACGCTTGATCGCTGTGCTCATCGGCTTTCTCCGATGTGAGATAATTGATCTTTTGGGCTTATACGGTGGTACACCTTTTTTACGGATCTGTCAAGATAGTTTCCCAAAAAAATCAATATATTAGCCAAATAGACGGCTTTGTCAGAGGCAAAAATAAGTAAAAGGTTTGAATTGTGTTTTTTTAGTTTTAGGGTATACTGAAACAACATGTTTATTCATTAATCATTTTTGTATGATTAAAATTTACGGATCAGCCCAGAGTAGCGCGGCCCGCTCGATTTGGATGCTCGAAGAATTAGAAGTGCCTTACGAACAACAGTCGCTTAATTTTAAAGAAAAGGAGCACAAATCCGAATGGTATCTTAAATTAAATCCTAACGGTAAAGTACCAACTTTGACGGATGGTGAGTTCGTGCTGTGGGAGTCCTGTGCGATCAATGATTATTTAGCCGAAAAGTATCGCCCCGAGATGCTCGGCACCACGCCGGAAGAACGCGCGCTCGTAGCACAGTGGACGTACTGGAGTCTCTTGCACCTCCAGCGTAATATTGATCCGATCTTATACTTTATTGTGTTTAAAATGGGAACAGAGGAGGCTGCCAATCAAGGGCGTGCAGATGTGGTTCGATATCTTGAAGTCCTCAATCTCTCACTTGCCGGTAAAGATCATATTGTTGGTACTACATTCACCGTAGCAGACTTAAATCTAGCTTCGATTATCCACATGGCCACGCAAGTACAGCTAGAGCTATCAAGTTACAGCAATATTATTGCCTGGTTTGAAAAAATTAAAGCTCGACCATCCTACGCAAAGTTGGTGCAAAAAATGAAGAGTTAAAAATTATTAAAATAGCCCGGTAGCTCCGGGCTATTTTTTTATTATATAATTGCTGTTTAAACCAAAATTTGATATACTTTCATCAAAATATATTTATATGTGCTTTTCTCCACTAGCTAGTTTTGCTGCCGGTGTCGCTATTAGCACGGTCGGTGTTGCTACGCTCAAAAATGTAAACAACCGCCGTGAAATCCCTTTTGCCTTAGTCCCACTCATCTTTGGTATTCAGCAAATTATTGAGGGTTTTGTTTGGTTGTCTTTTGGATGGAGCCCGGAATCGCATGCGATTTTTTCTGCAATTTATTCTGTCTTCGCACTGTGTGTTTGGCCGATGGGTTTGCCGGTTGCAATTTTGCTTCTCGAGGATCACGAATTCCGACAAAAAATACTCATGGTTATTGGTTTAGCTGGCATTGCGGTGGGAGGTTTTTTACTGTATCACATTTTTGTGCATCCGCCGGGGGCGTATGTTCTGAATAGCTGCATTCACTATGAGGTAGTTGTGCCGTATAGTAATTTACTATGGGCAGCGTATGTGTTGGTGGTTGTTGGAGCGGGGCTAGTATCGAGTAAAAAAACTGTCCAAGTATTTGGTGCAGTCCTCTTCGGTTCATTGTTGTTTGCTTTGCATCAATATAAGGAAAATGCTATTTCTGTGTGGTGTTTTTTTTCTGCTCTCCTCAGCGCTGTGGTCTACTGGCATTTTATTAGAAAGCCAGTTAAAAAACGTTTGCTAAAAAAACTTTTGTGACGTATCGCTCTGTCACTGATTGGTGCAAAGGTATATTGTGCCAGGTTTTAAAAAAGGAAAATCTGTATCTGGGGTTATTGCTGCTCGGATACGGATTTTTTTTATTACATCGCATTGACATTAGCGTGGGGGATTTAGGAAGACATCTTAAAAACGGTGAACTCATTATTCAGTACATTTCGGAACATAGATCGCTAGCGCCTATTTTGCATACCAATTTTTATTCCCATACTTTTGGTGATACTTCATTTGTAAATCATCATTGGGGGAGCGGGGTGCTCTTTTTTAGCATCTGGAAACTATTTGGATTTAGCAGTCTCATCATTGGTAATGCGTGTATTGGTTTAATTGCTTTAGTCCTTTTCTGGCGTGCGATCAGGCCAGAAGCGCGGGGGATGGGCGCATTCATTATTGGGTGCGGAAGCCTCATGCTTTTGTCTGAACGAGTGGATATTCGACCAGAAATGTTCAGTTACTTGGGGGTAGCGCTCTTTTTTTATATTTTAGAAAAACAACGCCAAGGAATTCTCTCAGAGCGTTATTTGTATGCGTTACCGCTGATTGAGTTGGTGTGGGTTAATCTGCATATCTATTTTTTTCTCGGCCCCTTTTTGTTAGGGCTTTATTTTTTGGAAAGCGTTATACCAAAGCCTCGTGTAGAGAGAAGCACGAAAGTGCTTGGCGCGTGTCTTGTGGCGACGGTAATTTTTGGGTGTGTTAACCCATCGGGTGTCGCAGGTTTTTTGTATCCTCTCTGTATTTTAGGTGACTATGGCCTGTCTATTCAAGAAAATCTTTCATTACACACACTTCTTTTAAGCAACCCATGGTATGGTCCAGGCACTATATTTAAAATTATTGTGTTCTTTTTTATAGTAGGTTTTGGTGTGTTGTTTTTTAAACAGCGGACACGTTTTCGCCTGTTACGTGTGGTTATTATTGGAATTTTTGCTGTATTTGCAATACACATGGCTCGCAATATTTCCCTGTTTGGTTTTTTAGCTTTGCCGATTGGTGCAGAGCTCTGGTATTCGCTCCGGCCGATTTTGTTTAAACAAAAAAGGATACCTCTCTATCTCGGGATTACAATTATCGGATTTTTTTTGCTCTTATTTGGCTTGCTGAGTAAAGAAATAATCACCCGGTCGTGGCATTCCTTTGGTGTTACGCTCGAGGCTTCAACTGCCGACGCTGCGTTATTCATGCGTGACCAAAAAATCGCTGGCCCGCTTTTTAACGATTTTGATAGCGGTAGTTATCTGATTTGGTATCTCTATCCAGCTGTTAAACCGTTTGTTGATAATCGTCCCGAAGCATATGGTGCTGTATTTTTTAGCGATCAGTATATTCCAATGAATCAGGATGAAGCTGCCTGGCAGGCAGCTGATAAGAATTTTAATTTTAACAGTATCGTCTATTCTTTTTCCGACCGGGCACCATGGACTTTCCCGTTTATCATTGCTCGGATCAACGATCCGGTATGGGCACCGGTATTTGCCAATCAATACGCAATTATTTTTGTAAAAAGAACTGACGCGAACGAAGCACTTATTAAAAAATACGAAGTTCCTAAAAGTGCTTTTAGTGTTGTTGAGGGATAATTACAAAGAACGACCCCGTAGCGCGATGCTACGGGGTCGGAAGGTCAACCGCTCAGGATTTCAGCAGCGAGTGCTGCTCGTGCATACAGGATGAGCTGTGGAACGTAGAGGCTACTTGGTATGAGGATGTAAGGCTCAGTTTCACCTCTTCTTTTGCGCTGGAGCACGAGCTGTCTGCCCTGTTTCCAATTCTTGCCAGCCAGAGCAACTCGGTCAGAAGTGATTTTGCCCTTGCAGGTAGTTGAAATGTGGCTACACAAAATCACCTGATCGCGTGCGGCTTCAAAGCTGCGCATGCTCGACCTGTAAATCCATTTCATGACCTGCTTGAAGTTGTCAGTATCCCCAGGCTGCGTGTAGCCGCGATCCTGAAGTGCCTCCAGGATCAGCTTTCCAAAACGAAAGTAGTGACTCTTCGCTTCGGTCATTTCTCCTTGCTGCAAACTGGTAAAGCCGACGGCAATATCAGGTACGCTTAAAAGCGCTAAGAGCGTGTTGGGGTGGTCTTTACTCTCGTTACCTTCTCTTTCAGCAACAGTGATAAGATCGCGGAAGTAAGGGTGAATTGGATCCTTTTCTCCGATAAGTGAAATTGTCCACTCAAGAGCGTTAATCCCGAAGTATTTGTCCGGGTTGCCCAATGACTCGCGCTTCTTTTGAAGACGTGCTTCTGCCATTAGCAGCTCCTTAAGAATCTGGTTGGGAAAGAATGCGTGCCGGCACAGAGCGGCACAAACTCTTGGTAGTTCAAAACTCATACGTCTAACGTCTGAAATGTGACCTACCAAAAGCAAAAGAACAAAAACGTAAAAATGCTTAAAATGAATAGTACCTGTTGTAAGACTTTTCATTCTTGTTGTCAATACTTTTTTGATTGCGTGGTGTCTATATGGTATAGTAATTTTGTTTTATTTACTAAATTAAGATTTTATGCGCCATCAAATTGGAGCCCTTACACTGCTTGCCGCAGGTTTTGTGCTTGCGAGCGCCGGATGTGGAACAGGCACTCAGCAGCAAACAGATGCAACCGTATCAGTGCCGCAACCATCTACAGGGGATGCGATGACGCAGCCGACTAATGAAACGAGCGCGCCTAACAATGGAACTATGATGGCAAAAACTGATATTACGGCCGCTGCCGGAGTGGCGACTAAAACCGATGTGAAAGCGGGCGCTAACGACACTGGTATCAACGCAGTTCTAAAAACCCAGCTCGAAGCCTCGTATGCTGATTTTGTAAAAATTTTGGCAGCAGGTGATAAGTCCGGTTTTTTGATGATTATGGACCCAAACAAAACCAGCCCGGTTCCTACTGACGACCAATGGAAACAGGCATTGCCGCAAATTCAGAGCACCTTCCCAGCACTTAGCGAAACACAGTTTGTAGCTGTTGAGCAAAAAAGTGAATCGCGTGCTTATTATTACTATCTTACTGATCTGGATGATAAGAATTATACCTCGGTTAACGTTGCGATATTTAATAAAGTTGATGGAGTATGGAAAATTTCTGGTAATATCTTTAGTTCTGGTTTTGCAAAATCTAGTGACACCACTAAAGAAAAAGAAGCAATCGCTAAAGCCAAAGCAAGTTTACGTCTAAAGGCTGATGCCGCTAAATAGCGCTATACACACGGCTTAAAAACAGCTTGCTAACACGCTGTTTTTAAATTCTACAAAGTTATCCACTTGTGCTTTTATTTGAGGGGAGTACGGTACCTATATAAGGACAGAACATCACTATCTAAAACAGTGTATAACCAAGGAAAAAGCTTTCGTTACGTAAAGCCCTGCCGCGTGCTAGGACTGGTTAGTGGATGAGCTTTCGTAAGCGCAATGAGTATCCTTGTTATGCATTTTTTAAGGTAGTGATTCGGTCTTTCTCTTTCTCCCTTAAAGTTAGGCAACGCGATACTCACGCTGCCTCTTTTTAAGTATTTTTTAGCAGTATGAAAATTATTACCAATGTACCTGCACATCACCGACAGCAGCTGCGTAGTATGGTGCTTTTATTTGCCGTTGCTCTATTTTTAGGTGTGCCAAGTAACACAATGGCGCAAACAACCGAACCAGTCCCGCCTATTACCGAGCAGCCTGATCTTCCACCGCCTACACCTCAACCAGATGTCCCGCAGCCAACCCCAGAGCCAGAAGTGCCGGCACCTCAACCAGAACCACCGCTCGTTCCTGCTATTACAGAGCAACCCGACCTTCCAACTCCAAATTATACTCAAACTCCAGTTGTGGACGTAGTGTCTTTTGGAAGTTTTTTGGGGCTAGGATCAGCTGATCCCCGTCTTATTATTGCTCAGTTAGTTCGTGTTGCATTAAGCTTTTTAGGCATTGTTTTCTTGGTCATGATCCTTTTGGCTGGGTTTACCTATTTGACCGCTGGCGGCAATGATGAACGAGCTGCGTCTGCCAAGCACACGCTCTTCAACGCGATTATTGGAATCATTATTATTTTAAGCGCCAATAGCATCGTTATGTATGTTGTTAAAGCGTTTAATGGTACGGTCGATACTGCTGCGACTGCTCCCGCCGGCACGCCGGTTGTGAATGATATCGGTCTCTAACAAAATAAAAAACAAGCGTCTTTAGAAACGCTTGTTTTTTTAATATATATTTTTAACCTCCAAGCATGCTCGAGGCTTTTTCCATGGCTTCGCTATAGGCTTTTTCAGCAGCTTCAAGGGCGGTTTTTGATTTCGAAGCTTTAGCTTTGGCGCTGGCTGCCAGGTAAGCGGTGTGAGCTTGGCTGATAAGTTCAAGATAGCCAGCTGGAGGTGCCTTTTGTCCTTTCGCAACCGCTACGTTTGTTACTGTTTTTGGTTTAGTAATAGTTGTTACCTTTTTAACAGGCGTTTTTATCTTAGCTACTGTCTTAGCGACGACTGCTTTTTTGGGAGTTGGAGCTTTAGTTGCAGCTAGGGCTGGGTTACCCAGTACTAATCCAGCTAGAGTCAGGGTAAAAAGAAGTTTTTTCATAGGTACAAAATTAAAACCTTAGATACACTAGCACGCCCATCTTAAAAATGGCAAGTTTCCTCGTTGTTGATTTACGCAAAATACGCTATACTAAGAGTACTTTTTGGTATTTTTAAACTATGAAATTACTTAAAGCGCTCAAGCGTTTTCTTAAGGGGTGTGGACCAGGATTTATCACGGGTGCCTCAGATGACGATCCGTCCGGCATCGCCACGTATTCACAAACCGGAGCGCAGTTTGGTTTTAGTCAGCTGTGGCTTACTATTTTGACTCTTCCGTTCATGATTGCTATTCAGGAAATGTGCGGACGTATTGGACTTGTCACTGGCCAAGGACTTTCGGGGGTAATTAAAAAACACTATGGGAGACCGCTTTTATACGGCGCGGTAGCAATTCTGCTGCTCGCTAACACTATTAATATCGGCGCAGATCTTGGGGCTATGGCTTCAGCGCTCGGGCTGGTCATTCCACTCCCGTTTGTGGTCCTTCTTATTTTAATTACCGTTGTAACTCTTGCTTTAGAAATTTTTGTTTCCTACCATGTCTACGTTAAGTATTTAAAATATTTGGCTCTATCACTCTGTGCCTATATTGTCACTGTATTCGTGGTAAAGTTAGATTGGCGCGTTGTTGCGACTTCAACCCTGATTCCGCATTTTGTGTGGAGTAGAGAGTACTTATTTAATATTGTAGCACTTTTGGGTACTACAATTTCTCCGTATCTCTTTTTTTGGCAAGCAGATGAAGAAGTTGAAGAAGAAATCGATCACAAAAAAATTACTGCTTTTGGTGAAGGAATACCGCATATTACCAAACGAGACATTACCAACATGAAAAACGATACTGTTGTTGGCATGTTTTTTTCCAACATTATTACTTTTTTTATTATTGTCACAGCTGCGAGCACGCTTGGGGCCAACGGTATTACCAGTATTAATACAGCGACTGAAGCTGCAGAAGCGCTCCGGCCGCTTGCTGGTAATTTTGCCTTTATACTTTTTACCATAGGTATTATTGGTACGGGATTGCTTACAGTCCCGGTATTATCCGGTTCAGCATCCTACGCTATCGCCGAAGCTATGGGCTGGAAATCTGGATTGTATCGCAAACTTTCAGAAGCACATGGTTTCTACGGAATTATTACCTTGGCAACTTTAGTGGGGCTCTTGGTAAATTTTGTTGGCATCCCGCCGTTCAAAATGCTCTATTATACAGCTGTGCTTAATGGTGTCGTTGCTCCGCCGCTTATGATCTTGATTTTGTGTTTGGCAAACAATAAAAAAGTTATGGGTCGCCATACTAACTCAGCGCTTTCGAATACGTTTGGAATTATCATTACGGTTGTCATGTCGCTCGCTGGGTTGGCACTGGTTGGTTCGTATTTCATAAAATAGTTTATTAGGTGTGAAATTCGTTCGTCCGCTTTCAAAAAGTGTGGTGTTGCTTCTAAGTATTGTACTGGTTGTACTTGGTGGGGTAGGCGTATATCAATTTTATGTAGCGCAGAATAAAAAAATAACCGAATCAGCATCGCTTGTCTCAGACTTATTACCTGTAGTTTTTCTACTGCCTCATCAGGACGACGAAATGTTTATGGGCGGAGCGATGCAACAAGCGGTGGCAAGTGGAAGGCAGGTGTATGTTGTGATGGTAACTGACGGCTCCGCTTCGAGCGCGCGGCACATTATTAATGGTGAAGACAGTAATCATCACCCTGTTTTTGATACGGTGTACCGTCGTTTTCATCGTCCAGCTCGCGAAGGGTACGACCCTCTCGATGCGCGTGCTTTTACAGAAGCGCGTAATAAGGAGTATGTTTCATCAGTAGCAGCGCTCGGAATTCCTCCGGATCACATTTGGTTTGCTAATCCAGGAGAAGTTTTTGGTTCCGAAACCCCTCTCTACATTAACGATACGCTAACTATTGCTACGGCTTCACAGGCCATCGATCAAGTGTTTAAAATAGTAGGGGATGGTACCTATGTTACGCTTGCAGCAAATCTCGGCGCGTTGAATGCTCAGCATGGTGATCACCTGGCATTGCGTGAAGCCCTGCGCGAGTTCAAAGGTATTCACCAAAAACAATTTTTTTCCGAAAAGATTGGCGATGGTCATCCGCAACCGGTACGTCCTCTTGAATTGACCCAGAAAGGTCTGGCACTTGCTCATTATTTTGTGTGGGATCCCAAAAATGGGCGGTTTGCAATTGGAGAACATTCTGTTCCGGCACTTTTACATCGTTGGGCCAAGAGTCCTTTTGAATACTTGCTTGATGAGACAGATTTTCTTCCAGAAATTAAAAAGTAGTCTTAACGACGGGCCTTTACCTTTTAGCTCTGTTTTGCTAGAATACGCCTATTATGGACTCTGGAATTCTCTATATTGTAGCTACACCCATTGGTAACCTCAGTGATTTTACTGAGCGCGGTATATCAACGCTTCGAGCGGTCGATCTTGTTTTGTGTGAAGACACTCGAGTAACAAAAAATTTATTAACTCATTTTGGTATTACTACTCAAACAATGAGTTATCATCAGCATAGTGATGCTAAAAAAATAAAAGAAATTGTAGAACGACTGGAAGCAGGTACAAATATCGCCCTTGTTACCGATGCGGGAACACCCGGAATTAGCGATCCAGGCAATGTGCTCGTTGAAGCGGTGCTCAAATACAATCCAGCTACGCAAATCATTCCTATTCCAGGTGTTTCGGCGGTCGCAGCAGCGTTATCTATTTCCGGTTTTCCAACAGATAAATTTTTATTCTTGGGTTTCCCTCCGCACAAAACGAAGCGACAAAAATTTTTTAAAGAGGCTGCTGAAAGTCCGTATACTATAGTGTTCTACGAATCGGGTCACCGTATTAAAAAGTGCTTAACAGAACTCGTTTCTTTTTTTGAGGGAGCTCGAGAAATAATGGTGTGCCGAGAGCTTACTAAAAAATTTGAGACCACCTATCGCGGAACCATTGCAACCATTGGTGAGCAGATGAAAGACGATCGAGGGGAGTTTGTGGTAGTAATCAAGCATTAATTTTTTGTTATGAAAAAAGACAGTTATTTTCTCAGTACCGCTATTCCGTACGCCAGTGCCGCGCCGCATATTGGTCACGCCATTGAATTTTTGTATGCCGATGTTATGGCGCGCTACCAGCGACTGATAGGTAACCAAGTCTTCTTTTTGACCGGTACTGATGAACACGGACTGAAGGTGGTTAAAACAGCTGCAGACTTCGGTTTGTCACCAGATAATTATGCCGCTAAAATGTCAGCCCTCTATCAAAATTTGGCGGATAGTTGGAATATTTCCAATTCGGATTTTATTCGCACTACCGAAGAGCGCCACAAACAAGGCGCTCAAAAATTCTGGAGCGCTGTGGCCGCAAACGGAGATATTTACAAGAAAGCCTATACCGGACTCTACTGCATTGGCTGCGAAAGCTTTAAGACTGAAAAAGATCTCGTTGATGGAAAATGTCCCGACCACCACACTGTACCTGAGCTCCTTACTGAAGAAAATTATTTCTTCCGCTTGTCGCGTTACCAAGAACCACTGGAATTTTTGTTTAAAAATAATCCAGCTTTTGTCACTCCGGAAAGTAAATACAAAGAAGTCTTTAATATGTTAAAGAGCGGTCTTGAAGACGTTAGTATTTCGCGTGTAAAAGAAAAATTAGCCTGGGGCGTGCCTGTGCCAGGGGATGAAACCCAGGTAATGTATGTCTGGTTTGACGCGCTCACCAACTATATTACAGCACTTGGCTATGGCAGCGCAGAAGAAAGTTTATTCAAGCAATATTGGCCAGGAACACACTTGGTCGGAAAAGAAATTAATCGTTTTCATTCACTTTTGTGGCCGGCCATGCTTATGGCCGCCGGGCTTGAGCCACCGAAACAGATTGCGGTACATGGTTGGATTACGGTTGAAGGCCAAAAGATGAGCAAAACTATTGGCAACGTCATTAACCCGCTCGAGCTTGCCGAAGAATTTCCACTCGAAGCTGTTCGTTATTTCCTCATGCGCGAAATTCCGTTTGATAATGACGGTGATTTTTCGCGCGCTAAATTTTTGGAACGCTATCAAGGTGATTTGGCAAATGGTGTGGGTAATTTGACTAATCGAATACTCACAATGGTTGAAAAATATTGTGAGAGTGTAGTGCCGCCAGTTACCACTGTTAACAATGAGTTGATTGATTTTCTCAGTGCCAAAGTTTGGCCAGCCTACACCGAAGCAATGCATCGCTGGCGCTTTGATCATGCGCTTGAAGAAGTGATGCGCTTTGTCACGCATTGTGATCAGCTGATTTCCGACAAGCAGCCATGGGCCTTGGCTAAACAAGGTGAAACCATTCAGGTTAATGATCTCCTCCACCACTTAGTCGAAAGTCTGCGTCATATTGCCCTCATGCTTTGGCCGATCATTCCCGAAACCGCTGAAAGTATTCTGCGTCAGCTAGGGCTTGAAGTAGAAAAAGAGTTTGCCAAACCGCTCGCTGAGCTGAATCAATGGGTAGGGTTGGTGGTCGGTAATAAAATTACTAAGACCGCAATGTTATTTCCACGCCTGGAAGAAACTGTGTCAAAAAAATAATTTTAATTTTAACATAACCATATGCCAGTGGGGGACATAGTGATTATTGTGGTAGTGGCGTTATTCGCGCTATCAGGGCTTCGTTCGGGATTTATAAAAACCTTGGGATCGCTCCTTGGCACTATCCTGGGTGTGTATATCGCCGGCCATTACTATGCACCGCTGACTGACATACTTGTTACATTTACGGGCTGGTCACCGAATTTTATTCGCATCGTTGTTTTCTTGCTTTTGTTCGTTATAAGTAATCGTCTTATTGGTCTCTTGTTCTGGTTTATTAATAAAGCAGTAGGTATAATTACTCGACTACCATTTCTCAGCACCATTGATCACATTTTAGGCGGAATTGTTGGTTTTGTAGAAGGTGTCTTGGTAGTTGGAATTGCTATTTTCTTTATTACGCGGTATCCTCCGAGTCCGGGCTTTATCGCTAAACTCGGTGAGTCGAAGATGGCTCCGAAGGCTGTTCAGGCCGCCTCATTTCTCTGGCCGCTCTTGCCGAAAGAGCTCGTTGATTTGGTAGGAGACGTAGCAGGAATAACATTACCAAACGGATTATCGTTGCCGAAAGATTTCAATTGGAAAAATATGGCCAGTACTACTCAAAAATAATGTATTATTTATCTGAACCTAATAGTATGGAAACGATTACGAACAAAGGTTTATCGCGTTTCGGGATTATCTTGGCGCTCGGCCTAGTGATTGTAGCTTTGATCGCAGCAGGTACGTTCTACCGCTCCAAGAGCCTTGGGGACACCGTTAGCGTAACAGGATCGTCTCAAACTAAAATTCATTCCGACATGGTAAAATGGCGCAGTACTTTTTCGCACAATGTTGATGTTACAGATTTACAAGATGGTTATGCTCGGATGAAATGGGAAGCAGGAACAATTACAACATATTTAAAACAAAATAAAATTAGCGATGATCAGATTACAATTAATCCAGTTAGTATTTATCCACAATACGAACAAACCAATTTTGGAAGTACTGGAAAAATTATTGGTTATACCTTGTCGCAACAGGTGATTGTTGACTCAAGTGATGTTGACGGTATTACCAAACTAGCCAAAGATTCTGGCCCGCTTATTAACCAGGGAATTTTCTTTACGAGCGACCCGCTTGAATATTATTTCTCAAAACTTAACGACCTCAAACTCGACATGCTTGCTGAAGCAACTAAAAACGCCAAAGACCGTGCCGAGAAGATTGCGGAAAGTAGCGGTTCCAAAGTAGGTAGTATGCGCTCAGCGGACATGGGTGTCTTCCAGGTAATGGCACTTAATTCTGCTGATGTTTCTGACTACGGTACATTTGATACAACTTCCATTGATAAAAATGTCATGGCCGTTGTTCGCGCCTCATTTTCTTTACGTTAAATACTATGACACGACATAAAAAAATTGGTCTTGGTTTACTGCTCGCGCCGATTATTTTACTTATCATTGCCTTTGTCGGTAATGCCGTTGCCCGCTCGTACATGAGTTCAACGATGGTTACACCTACCCTTGATAATGATGGTTATGTAGGTTTAGCCCAGCCAACAAGTGCAACAAGTGCTGCGATGGTCGTTAAAGTAATTTTTAGTTTAGTAGGCATGCTTGGGGTTATTGGTTTAATAATCTGTGTTCCCTTGTCAATTTACTATTTAACACGCAAGGAATTATCAGGTCAGAACCTCGTAGAACTCCAAACAAATACGTTCTATCAAGGTCTTACACCTGAGCAAATTCAGTATATCGAGAGTTGGTCGTGGAGTGCATTCTTTGTTCCTTTCGTTTGGGCGCTTGGAAACAAATTATATCTTTGGGCCTTGGGTACATTTGTACCAATTTTTAATATTTATGTTTGGATCATGCTCGCCAGCAAAGGACGGAAAATGGCCTGGGCAAAAGGCGGGTGGGGAAGCTTTGATTTTTTCAAAAAACGTCAGAAGATCATGATGTGGGTTATTATTGGACTTTCTATCGTGTATCTTGTGTTCAGTATTGCAATGACGTATTTCGCAAGCACCAAACAACCAACGTATAACAACACTACCGCTAACGATCTGTCTACGTATGGCGCAACAACTCGTTGATACCCACTGCCACGTTCATTTTAATGCCTTCAAGCTTGATAGCGAGGAGGTTATTAAACGTACTCTAGAAAAAGGGGTGATCATGAATTTGGTGGGCACGCAGCGAGATACCAGTAAAAATGGTGTCGTAATGGCGGAAAAATACGAGGGTGTCTATGCTAGTGTAGGGCTGCACCCGGTGCACTTGCACTCACAACATCTCGATGAAGAAGAAACTTCGTTCAACACCCGTGAAGAAAATTTTGATTATGAATATTATAAAGAGTTAACCAAGAGTCCCAAAACAATCGCGATCGGTGAGTGTGGGCTTGATTTGTATCGTATTCCCGAAGGAATTTCTAAAGAAGTTGTGCTCGCAAAACAGCAAGCTGTTTTTCGTGAACATGTTCGTTTGGCTTTTGAAACGGGGTTACCGCTCGCGATCCATGTGCGCGATGCGTATCAAGAAATGATTGATCTCCTAAAAGGAGAATTAGCTAAACGTGGTGAAACGCAGATACGGGGAGTAATTCATTGCTATATTGGTAATTGGCATTTTGCTGAGCAGCTTTTAGCTTTAGGGCTCTATTTGGGTTTTACCGGCATTATTACCTTTCCGCCCAAAAAGAGCGATCCGGCTGCGCAAGAAGCACTTCTGGAGGTTGTTAAAAATTGCCCGCTTGACCGCATGGTACTTGAAACGGATTCACCATACCTGGCTCCAATCCCTTACCGTGGTAAGCGCGCTGAGCCGTGGATGGTTGAGGCGGTTGCTAAAAAAATTGCAGAACTCAAAGCCTGCGATTCTGATCTTGTAGCAGAGATGACTACACGTAATGCGGCAAAACTATTTAAACTGGCGTTACCGTGAAGAAATCCTGCCATATGAGCCGCCTTTAGTTTGTATTCTTGTTTGTTAATTTTTTCTTATGACAGTCTGGCACACACATGAAACCAAAAGCATTGTTAATGAATTAAAAACCGACCCCCATCAAGGCCTGGAAACTAACGATGCAGCACATCGTCTCACGGTCCATGGATTGAATGAATTAAAAGCTGTCCAAAAAACACATTGGTGGAAATTACTTCTCGGGCAGTTTAAAAATACATTGGTAATTATTTTGCTTGCTGCCAGCGTTTTGTCCGGAGTTTTAGGTCATGGCACGGAAGCGATTGCTATTACAATTATCGTCCTTTTTTCAGTTGTTCTTGGTTTTATACAGGAATTTCGGGCCGGTCGAGCTTTGGAAGCACTTCAGGAAATGGCGGCACCGACAGCTTTGGTGCTACGCGGAGGAAAGGAGCTTGAAATTGCCGCTAAAGAAGTTGTTCCGGGTGATATCATTCTTATTGCTACTGGTAATAAGATTCCAGCAGACGCTCGAATTCTCGAAGCGGTCAATTTAAAAATTGATGAGGCTTCATTGACGGGGGAGTCAGTGCCGGTAGAAAAAAACAACACTGTTTTGACAGTTGAAAAACTTCCGGTTGGAGATCGAAAAAATATGGTGTATGCCGGTACGCATGCTACGTATGGACGTGGTAGTGCGGTGGTGGTAGCAACTGGAATGCAAACGGAGTTCGGCGCAATAGCAGGGTTGCTACAAAAAGTTGAAACAGCAGAAACACCCCTTCAAAAAAATCTGGATAAAGTGGGTAAGACGATTGCTAGGGCTGCTTTGGTTGTGGTTGTAATCATTGTGGGGTTGGGAGTGCTTCGTGGCCAACCGTTTTTAGAAATGTTTATTTTCGGCATTGCACTGGCTGTTGCCGTCGTTCCCGAAGCATTGCCTGCCGTAGTTACAATTTCGTTGGCTATCGGTGTGCAGAGGATGGTTAAACGTAACGCATTAGTCAGGCGGTTACCCGCTGTCGAGACGCTTGGCAGCACGTCAATTATTGCTTCAGATAAAACGGGCACGCTTACTAAGGATGAAATGACGGTGCGAAAGGTGTACCTTCCTGAAGGAATGCTCTTGGACGTGTCCGGCAGTGGATATGCGCCGGAAGGGGAGATAACCCTAGAGGGCAAACCGTTTATGGCGACGTCACCTTTGAGCCACCTGCTTCAGGCTGGGGTTTTATCGTCTGACGCTCGTTTATTTAAAAATGACGAGCAGTGGGAAATGAAAGGCGACCCAACTGAAGGTGCTTTGGTAGTGCTGGCAGCTAAACTTTCTATTGATAAAGAATTACTTGATGAAACAAATCCGCGCACCGGTGAAATTCCTTTCAGTTCTGAAACTAAGCGCATGACGACGCTGCATCAGGTTAATAATGAAACAGTGGCCTACAGCAAAGGGGCGCTCGAAATAATCTTGGCCTCTTCAACTTTCTACATGACAGTAAATGGTCCGTCCCCACTGACGGATACTGTGCGTACGGCTATACTGAGTACTGCCAATACGCTCGCAAACCAGGCACTGAGGCTGATTGGTTTATCCTATAAACCTCGCGCAGAACTTTCTGACGCAGAAAATGAAATGATTTTTTTAGGCATGGTTGGCATGATCGACCCGCCACGACCTGAAGCCCAGGAAGCAATTAAAAAATGCCAGGCAGCAGGTATTAAACTTATGATGATAACAGGTGATCATCCGCTTACTGCAGGGGCAATCGCTCGGGAACTTGGTTTATTGCGCCCGAACGGATTAGTTGTTATGGGGGTTGAGCTCGATACCTGGAGTGATGAAAAATTACAACAGAACGTTGAAAACGTTGATGTATTTGCCCGCGTTTCACCCGCGCACAAGTTGCGCGTTGTTGCGGCACTACAATCTAATCAGCATGTGGTGGCAATGACGGGCGACGGGGTCAATGATGCGCCCGCACTTAAAAAAGCTGATATTGGTGTGGCTATGGGAATTACCGGAACCGATGTTACCAAAGAAGCTGCGGCCATGACGCTGACTGACGATAATTTCGCTTCGATTGTGGCAGCTGTCGAAGAAGGTCGAATTATTTATGGTAATATCAAAAAATATCTCATGTACTTGCTGTCCTCAAATATTGGAGAAATCGGCTTATTTGTCGGGGCAAGTGTATTAGGGTTGCCGCTCCCGTTGACGGCAGTTCAAATTTTGTACGTTAATTTGGCAACTGACGGTTTACCAGCATTGGCTTTAGCAGTTGATCCACCAGAAACAGATTTAATGGACAGCCCACCTCGACCACTTAAAAGCGGTATATTTACAAAGTCCGTCAGTATCCTTATGGTAGCGGGAGGTGTTTGGTCGGCTTTAATCAATATCACTCTTTTTGTGTGGGCAAGGTATTCCGGGCGAAGCATCGCGGAGACAATGACTATGGTTTTTGTTTCTCTGGTGCTTATTCAATTTTTTAAGGCCTATAATTTCCGTTCTGACCACCACTCAGTCTTAAAGAAACCATTTGCAAACAAGTGGCTCAACCGGGCCGTACTGTGGGAGCTTGTAGTGCTGTTATTAATTATTTATGTTCCTTGGCTTCAAAAGCCGTTTGGCACCTTTAGCCTAAGCCTCACTGACTGGGTTATTGTTACGGTTTTAGCTAGTACGGTTTCCATAGTTTTAGAAGTAATAAAACGTTTAATTAAACGTTTTCACGTTTAATTGGTTACAATTTTCCAACTCCGTATGGTTAATTATTCACAATAGAATTTAAAAAGGCTTGACTTTCTGACTAAAAAACTCTAATATACTGGTCTATGGAACAGAAGCCAAAATCCTCTTTTGACCCATCAGATCGTGCATACTACATTTTTGCAATGAAAGTAGTGGGTGATTTTGGCGCAAATATTGCGGTTCCGGTAGTTGTTTTAGTTCTTCTTGGCGAATATCTTGAAAAAAGATATGGGTTTCAGCCTTATGGAACAGTTGCTGGGTTTGTGCTTGCAGCAATCATTTCAGGAACAATTATCTTTCGTAAAGCAAAACAATACGGCACTCAGTACCAGGCACTGATAAAGAAAAAGTAATTTCTGTACCTATGAGTGAAATTCACATTCCAACTCTGGCACCGGAAGTCCTCTTTCACCTTGGACCATTTCCGATTACTAATACCATTATAAACGCGTGGATCGCGCTTTTTATTTTTTTAATAGCAGGTTTAGTGCTGCGGAAGCGTTGGGCAGTACGGCCAGGGAACTTCCAAAACGGCGCAGAATTCTTTTTAGAAAAATTACTCGGCTATTTTGACCAGGTTACTGGCGACCGAACTAAAACAATGCGCTTTTTGCCGCTGGTGGGTTCGATTTTCTTTTTTATCCTCCTTTCAAATTGGCTAGGACTTTTGCCGGGAACAGGGAGCATCACGGTTGGCCACAATTTTTTACTGCGCCCAGCTAATACCGATTTAAATTTGACCATTGCCATGGCGATTGTAACCGTTATCGCCTCCCATATTTTTGGTTTTTTTGCTATTGGTTTTTTTACGCACGCCAATAAATTCATTCAAATTGGTTCGCTATTTAAAAGCCTGCGTAAAGGCCCGATTGGCATTTTCCAGGGTATAGTTGAGTTTGCCGTAGGTCTTATTGAAATCGTTAGTGAAATGTCCAAAGTATTGTCGCTCTCCCTGCGTTTGTTCGGTAATATTTTTGCCGGGGAAGTCTTGTTGACCGTAATTACGAGTATTGTGGCAGTCGTGGTCCCAACGCCGTTTATGCTCTTGGAACTTTTAGTCGGGCTTATTCAGGCCGGTGTTTTCGCTATTTTAGCTTTGGTGTATATGACCGTGGCCTCCGCAGAGCCGCACGGTAGCGAAGAACATTAATTACCACGAACAGTTTATTACTTGTGGAAATAGTAAACTGTTCTATTAATTAATCGGTAAGAAAGCGAATTGGGAGTGTAGGTGACGCCCTACCCCGCTGTACCATTCGCTTATCCAACTTTAAGCGTTATTACCGCTAACCTATATACGTATGGAAAACATTTCCCACGAAAACGTCCTCGCGATCATCAAAGGAACGACCATTGCCCTTGGTGGCTTGGCGCCAGCTTACGCTATCGGTAAGATTGTTAGTACCGCTATGCAAGCAATTGGCCGCAATCCAGAAGCAGGTGGAAAGATCTTTGTTCCGATGCTTTTAGGTGCTGCTTTTGCTGAAGCTATCGCCATCTACGCTTTGGTTGTTGTCTTCACTTTGGCCTAAAGTAATTCAATCAATCGGGTTTGGTTTACTTCAAACCCGATGAACTAGGATTATTTAGATTAGCAAGTCACTCGTATGAAATTTAATTTTATTGATAGAGCAGAAGCGGCTACGAGCCAAGAGACTCCCGAAGCTGTTGAAACTCATGAAACAGTTGCTGGCGTAGCCCACGAAACTCCGGCAGCCGACGCTGGCGTCTTGGCTTCGCTCGGTATTAACTCAAAATTATTTGGTTTTCAATTAATCAACTTTTTAATTGTCGTTGGTGTTGTCTGGTTTATTATTTTGAAACCGTTGACCAAAAAAATGGCTGAACGACAGAAATTGATTGATGAAAGTCTCGAAAATGCCCAAAAAATTCAAGACAAGATTGCCAAGGGAGAAAAAGACTACCAAGAACGTATTGATACAGCTAAAGTTGATGCTAATAAGATCATTGAAAAAGCTACCGCTACCGCGGTAGAGCTAGGTGAGGCTATGAAAGAAAAGGCCAAGGCAGATATCGAACATTTGATCGGTCAGGCCAAGCGCGATATCGAAGCCGAAAGAGATCGGACTATTGTTCTTGTCAAAAAAAATGCTGCTGAAATGGTGGTCGCCGCAGTTGAGAAAGTGCTGAGTGAAAAATTAGATGGAGCAAAAGATCAAAAATTAGTGCAAGAGATGGTTTCTAAGATTGCTTATGAAGAAGAAAAATAATTACAAGGAATTTGCCGCTGCTTTGTATGAGGTCACCAAGGACCTTGAAGGCAAAGCACTTAGTCAAGCTTTAGAAGAGTTTGTTAAAATTTTGGCGCGTGAAAATAAACTAAAAAAAGCATCACTTATTATCAATTGTTTTGAAAAAATATACCGCAAGAAAAATGGTATTGTCCCACTGGAAGTAATCACTGCTAAACCGCTTACCGAAAAAAGTAGAGAAAAGATCGTCAAAGTATTTGGTACGAAAGCTGAGCTGAACGAAACGACAGATCCAACCGTTATTGGCGGAATCATTATCAAGACCGAAGATATTGTCCTCGACGGAAGCCTCAAAAAACAATTACAACTTTTAAAGACTCAATTAACTGCATAAGTATGTCCATGAATTCCATTATTGAAGAACTCAAAAAAAATATCAGCAGCTTTGAAAAGCAGGTTGAAGTCGAAGAAGTTGGAAAAGTCCTCGAAGTGGGGGACGGTATTGCTCGTCTCAGTGGTCTTACAAAATGTCAGGCCAGTGAAATGCTTGAATTCCCAGGCGGTACGTTTGGCGTAGCGCTTAACCTGGAAGAAGAAACGGTTGGTGCGGTTATTCTGGGCGACTATACTCATATTAAAGAAGGGGATACGGTGAAACGTACCGGTCGTATTTTGTCTGTTCCAGTTGGCGAAGAACTTATTGGACGTGTCGTTAATCCGCTTGGTGTTGCCAAAGACGGCGGCGCTCCTATTGCTTCCAAGAAATTTTATCCGATTGAAAAAATCGCTCCGGGTGTTATGACTCGTGAACCGGTTACGCAGCCGGTGCAGACGGGTATCAAGGCAATCGATGCCATGATCCCAGTTGGCCGTGGCCAGCGTGAACTGATTATCGGTGACCGCCAGACCGGTAAAACAGCTGTAGCGATCGATACGATTATCAACCAAAAGGGCCAAGACATGATCTGTGTCTATGTCGCTGTTGGTCAAAAAGAATCTAAAATCGCTCGCATCGTAGCTAAACTCAAAGAGACTGGCGCCATGGATTACACCATCGTTGTTGCCGCCGGTTCTTCTGACCCTGCTTCGCTTTTATACATTGCGCCTTACGCCGGTGTTGCAATGGCTGAATACTTCATGGACAAAGGTAAAGATGTTTTGGTTATCTATGATGATCTTTCCAAGCAGGCTTGGGCTTATCGTGAAATTTCACTCTTGCTCCGCCGTCCACCAGGTCGTGAAGCTTTCCCTGGCGACGTTTTCTATCTTCACTCTCGCTTACTTGAACGCGCTTGCCGCCGCAATAAAGAATCTGGTGGTGGTTCGATCACTGCGCTCCCTATTATTGAAACACAGGCCGGTGATATTTCTGCCTATATTCCTACCAACGTAATTTCAATTACTGACGGTCAGATTTTCTTGGAAAGTGATTTATTCTTCCGTGGTATTCGCCCAGCCTTAAACGTTGGTATTTCAGTTTCGCGTGTTGGTTCAGCTGCCCAGATTAAACCAATGAAAAAAGTGGCCGGTAAAATGAAGCTTAACATGGCGCAGTTCCGCGAAATGGAAGCTTTTGCGCAGTTTGCAAGCGATCTTGATCCAGAAACAAA
>CAZECR010000014.1:5483-23949 GCA_964510495.1 uncultured Gammaproteobacteria bacterium | reverse complement strand
GGGGAGAGCCCTTTTTCTACTTCGCAGTAATCGAGAAAATTGGGAATGTGTTTGGCAAGTGGTGTAGAAGATTTTTGCATATGCTGGTAGTCTAGCATATTTTGGTTATGCGGTGAATATTAAGCGACCTTAAATAAAAGAAGAGCCTTATATAAAGCTCTTCTAGATAAGGGCACACGAGGGTTAGTCGTGTGCCAAAGCGCGTTGCCAACCGATCAGGGATGATCGATCAGTCTACGGCGTCTGGCAGGCCTTGGCGAGGGTCTCGCAAGCGCCGCCAGGAAAGGACGTGGCGTTGATGCAGCCGCTGCACTCGACATCGGTCGACTTGGGGCCGCAGTGCGAGTCGCTCCGGTTCTCCTGACAGTTCTTGACGATGCACTCGCCCCACTTGCCGAACTTGATCTGCTGCCCCTGGTCGGCGATCGTGATCCGGCAGGCAGCGAGGCAGTTCGCGTCGCGGCACGCCGTCGCGCACTCGAGCGCCTTGTCCCAGCACGCACTCTGCGACTCGGTGACGCACCGGCGCAGCTCCTTGCCCGTGACAGGCACACAGATCTGGCCGTCCGGACAGAAGTTCGTCTCGGAGTCGCAGGTGAACTTGCCTGAGTCGACCACGGGGGCATAGCACCCTGCAACAAGGGCCAGCAGATACGGAAGTACTCGATCGCGCATCATGGGATGCTCCTTGGCTAATGGTTGGAAATCCTAGGCCATACTCATCCTTATGTAAAAAAGGAATTTTGTCAATGATAGTAAGAAGTTATGAGATTTATAAAAAGCTACAAGCATGTACTCGGGATAGGTTAGAAGAACTCCGTGGGCGGTACACGTTTAACAGGAAGAACAGGATAAAAAGCACTTAGCATACGTCGCTTAATCTATGTTATACGACGTAAGATATCTTGTTGTACCAATAAAAACAGCACTTCCCTTCTATGTTCCACAGTAGAAATAAGACCAAACATTTAAGACTAACTTACGTAGCGTTTGTTAAACCACGTAAACAATTATTAATTAAATCGTATTAAAACTCTCTATGAGCATCTCGTTTGGTGAAATAATTACCTGTATTCTTATAGTTGTAGCTAGTAATGAATTATTACGCTATATCCCCTATTTTTGGCTAAGAATAAAGCATTTTAACAAAAAATGACCTGAAAATAGGTCATTTTTAGCTTATCTTAGCCAAATTATTTCCAATACACCCTTTCTCCATACCTTAAATCAATATACTGGGTAGGATGGTTAGACTGCAGAATCATTTTAAGGTTGGAAAACTGGCTTTCTAGGTCATCTGTTGGCTCAAAATATATTATCCACGGCTGCGTAGTATGAATTGCGATCCCCGCTCCCGGGTCTTGAAGCTCAAAATACTGTACGGTAGCAACACCACGTTTTTCAATTATTTCTTCAAAGGCTAGCGCTCCCTTAATACTTCCGGCAGGAACAATGTTTGTTTCTCCAGTCGTCGACGAGACAAAACTAGAATCGAGTAAGACCGGAAGATTGCCAAACAGACTGCGAACTTTAAGGTAGTTCGGCGGTTTAACTGGCGCTGGTGCTACCGGAAGCGTCGATGAAGCGTCAGATAGGAGCATGGTGCTCGAAGTGCTTGTATCAATACCAATTGCGCCGCGGTGTACCAGCGGATCGTTATCTGTCGAAGTACTAAATCCGCCTATTGTTTCTTGCCCAAGGAATTTAATAATGTTACCTGACTGATCAAGTAAAAAATACTGTTTATTATTTTCGTAAATCATTGTCGAAACTTTTTCTTGAAGTTCAATATTTATTTCATTAGGGAAGACTTTGGTAACCGTAACTGAGCTAACGGAAAATTTCTTTTCAAGCTCCTCTTCAATTTTGGCAGAACTTAAGAAAAAGTAGTTGTTGCCTGGTAAAAAAGCGTGATTTTTAAAAATAGTATTGTGGACGTAGTCATTCACTTCATCTTTTTTGATCAGTTGCAAGCCATAAAAAACAACTTTGGTGACTTTGAAGTAAGGTAAATATACCAAGAGCCCAAACCAGGTTAAAAAAAGCGCTGGAACTAAACATTGCTTAAAACGCTTCCAGAAAACTGCCATTTTAATTGGGGCACCATAGGTTTTAAAACGCGATTTATTATTAAATACTAAAGGCTCTGCTGCATGTCTGATATGGCGACGTGCTTTATATGTTGGTTTTTTTGCGATACGAGAAAAAAAGCCCTTCTGTGGAGCTTGGTATCTTTTTTCAGGTCGTCCAAATCGCTTCATATTAAATTACGATTCTCGGTAACTGCGGGTTAATACGGTCAACAATCTCATAGTGAATTGTTGTAGCCAGCCGCGCGAGACTGTCTGCGGTGATGCTTTCTTGTTTATCTTTGCCAATAAGCGTTACTCTATCCCCTGCCTTAGGTTTGCGAGGAAGATCCGTCACATCAACCATGGTTAGGTTCATGCAAATCCTGCCCAGGATACGACATTTTTTTCCTTGGACGAGCACAAAACCATTGTTAGAAAAACGTCGGTCAAACCCATCAAAATAACCAACCGGTAGAACACCAAGTCTTGTAGGACGCTTCGTTCGGTACGTTGCGTCATAGCCTATCGAAGTGCCCGTAGGCACGTTCTTAACCTGGATAAGCTTGGTAAACCATCTTAAGACAGGCTTAAGCGCAATGTGGCGCCGTGCTGCTGTGCTTGGATACAGGCCGTAAAGACCAATACCTACTCGTACAGCATGTTTCTTGGCTGGTTGGTGCAGAAGAGTGGCTGCAGTACAACTGGTATGCCAAACTACGTTCGGAGGGACAAATTTTTGAATTGTTTGTTGCACTCCGTCAAAAGATTGCAATTGCTTTTTAGTAAATAACGCGTCGCTTTCGCTCGCAGCAAAGTGTGTCCACACTCCTGCGATTACTAGCGAAGGGTATTTTTGCAATTTTTTAACAAAGGACAACGCTTCGTCTGGCAGGATCCCCACTCGAGAAGTGCCAGTATCAATTTTGAGATGTACGTTTACTTTTTTATGCAGCTTCGTTGCAACTGTGTTTAAAAAAACAGCTTGTTCGTGGGTATAAAGAGCAAAACTAACGTTATTGTGAATAGCCAGGCCGACCTGCTCTTTGTCTAGATCGTAAAAACTCAAGATCAAAATTGGCTTTTTCAGAATTTTCGCCTTGATTAAATCAAGTGCTTCATTGAGGCTGGCTACACAAAGACGATCAACTTCTTTGTTCTTTGTGAGGAGCCGGGCAACTTCCAAAAAGCCATGCCCATAAGCATTGCCCTTTATTACTGGCATCAGAAGCGTTTCAGATCCAATTTGTTGCCTGAAAGCAGCGATATTGTGCGCAAGCGCGCGCTTATCAATTTCAACCCAGGTGAGCATACAGCAACTGTTCGAGAGACTTGTTAGTAGTATACTCCTTTTTTAGGTTTTTTTAAACTGTGGATACTTTGAGCACAATAAAAAAATCCCGCTTAGTTCGGGATTTTTTTATGGTCTTTGATGAGGTCGCGTATTTCAGTGAGCAACTGCTCTTGCTTGGGCGGCATGGGTGGTTGCGGTGTAGCCTCTTTCTTTTTGCGGAAAGAATTAATCGCCTTAACCATCGTAAAAATAGCGAACGAGACAATAAGGAAGTCGATCAAATTTTGAATGAAGAGGCCGTAATTAAGAGTCAGTGCAGAGCCACCATTCACTGCCGGCTTAAGAACAATAACGAGGTTTTTAAAATCAATAGTAGTAAGAGCGAGGCCAAGCAGTGGAGTGATAATGTCCGCCACAAGTGAAGAAACAATTTTACCGAATGCCCCACCAATAAGAATACCAACGGCCAGATCGATAACGTTTCCTTTAATTGCAAATTCTTTAAATTCTTTACCCAGTGATTTTGCAGAGCGCGTAATAATATTGTCCATACTAGATAGTATCAAAGCCAGTATACTTTCGAAGCACTTCTGGAACTGTAACGCTGCCGTCGGCCTGCTGAAAATTTTCAATGATGGCGAGGAGTGCTCGATCCGTCACTGCGGTGCCATTGAGAGTATGTAAAAATTCACGACTCCCCTCCCCTGTTTTATATTTCACGTTACTACGGCGAGCTTGGTAATCGGTAGTGTTACTGGTAGAAGTAAGTTCGCGATAACGCTGCTGCCCTGGGAACCAACCTTCACAATCATATTTTTTAGCAGCAGGAAAACCAAGATCTCCAGAACAAATATTAACAACCTGATAGGATAATCCGAGTGCTTGCAGAATACCTTCTTCGTGAGCCAAAATTTCTTCGTGTAAATTCCAGGAATCCTCGGGTTTAGCAAAGACCACCATTTCTACTTTATAAAATTGATGAACACGGAAAATACCCTTAGTATCTTTACCGTAACTACCTGCTTCGCGACGGAAACAGGGGGTGATGCCGATATATTTTTTAGGCAACTGTGCCTCTTCAAAAACTTCTCCACTGTGCATATAAATAAGCGGAACTTCCGATGTGCCAACGAGATATAAATCGTCATCGTCAGGATTTACCGAATAAATTTCATTTTTCTCTGCTGGAAAAAAACCGGTACCGTACATAGCGCCTTCTTCTACCAAGAGCGGCGGCAACACTAATTCAAATCCTTTTGCTACCAGTGTATCAATAGCAAATTGCATAAGAGCACGCTCTAAGATCGCCAACTTTCCCTTGAGGTAGTAAAAGCGTGAACCAGCTACTTTGGCGCCTCGTTCCAGATCAATAAGATCTTTAACATGCTCTACGGCAAAATGTTCCTGTGGAGTAAAAGTAAATTCAGGTTGAACACCAATTGTATTCACTACCTTATTACCACTTTCATCAGGACCAACCGGCGTAGTTTCGTGATTAATATTAGGAATACGGGCCAGCAATTTAACTACTTGCTGTTCTTTGTCCTGAACCAAGTCTTCGAGGCCCGATACTTCTTCTCCCAGCTTGCGCATGAGCTTAATTTCATCTTCTGTGGGCTTTGATTTTGAACGTTTATTTCGTTCACCCCGCAGCTTATCAACCTCTTGCTGCAAACGAACGCGTTCCTGGTCAAGCTCAAGCAGCAGCGCGATATCTACAGTTACATTACGGGAGGTATTATTTTTTTCAACAAGCTCTCTGTTCTCACGGATAAATTTAATATCGAGCATACTAATCAATATATTTCTTAAGAATCTTTAAATTTTTGCCTTGAAAACATTTTGTATTCAAGGGTAAAAGATCTAATTTTTTAATGTCTTTTATGTTAAACCAACCATGTCCCGCTGATTCAGCTGGAGCTGTAACAAGCTTACCTGAAGCGATCGAACAAACATGCACAACTAAAAAAACCTGATAGGGAAAACTACCTTTTTTCTCACTTTTAGTCAAGATTTCAGGCAGTTGCTCAAGAACGGTTACTGTGTAACCAGTTTCTTCTCGGAGTTCGCGTTTGAGCGCCGTTTCAATCCCCTCCCCGTTATCAACTCCCCCGCCAGGGAACTCCCATTTATTATTAAAATCAGGACGAGTATCCCGCCTTTTGCTGAGAAAAAATTTACGATCTTTAACAATAATGCCAAGCGGAACAATAATCTGCTTGAAAGCAAAATAACGCATCAAAAAGAGTTTTATTTGCCCCACGGTTTGACCGCGATGACTGACAGTATTCTTTTCTTCCGCAGTTAGTTCGGCAAATGTTTTTTTAAGCGGTGGATAATAAAAGATAACATCATATCCCAGCCCTTTTTGAACACCTCCGATTGGGTTATCGGTTATAACGCCCTCCACTTCTCCGTTAAATACTGTTACTGCCTGGGTGGATGGGTCGAATAAGCAAGCTGAAGTTTGAAAACGAGCACCACGACGAGCTGTAGGGACATTTTTTAACGCGCTCAATACTTTTTCATTACGTTCTTCTGGTGTAGCCCCAAAGCGTTTTGCTTTAACACCAGGTTCGCCTTTGAGGAAGTCGACATGAAAAGCAGTATCTTCCGCAATGGTCAATAATTTTGATTTATTACCATAGTACCTGGCTTTGTGAACCGCATTTTCAAAGGTAGAATCAAAGGGTTCATCCGGCTCATCTTTGTCTAAATGAACATCCTTGAGGTTTACAAACGTATACCCTAAATCAGCAAACTGAGAAATCACTTCTTTAAATTTTCCCGGATTTGTCGTCGCGATGAGAATCTTCATATTTTTTTATTTTTGAGCTTTTGTAGACTTCGGGTTTAAACGGAGACAAACGAACTATTGTAACATGATCATCAATAGCGGCAGTGAGTTTATCAATTGGCACCTTTTGATCGTAGCCGAGGGCAATCACATCAGGATTTTCTTCTGCGATTACTTTAAATTTATCACCAAGATTACCGAGTCTTACCTTATCCGCAATTCCTAGTGCTTCAACATGTTTAAGACGCATCTCTTCGCTATGGAGTGTAGAATGTTTTTTAACGTCTTTGACGGTAACATCACGGGCAATAACAACAACGAGACAATCTCCATAACTCCTCGCCTCTTTTAGCATATGCACGTGGCCCGGGTGTACAACATCGAACGTGCCAAACGCAATTACTTTTTTCATAGGCAAAAGTTAAGGATAAGGGCGATCTACTTTTCAGGGCGAAGCGTTGGAAAGAGAATTACTTCTTTCAAATTTTCTGCGTCTACAAGAAGTTTTACCAAGCGATCAATCCCCATTCCAAGGCCGGTCGTTGGTGGCATGCCGTGCTTAAGGGCGGTCACAAAATCCTCATCATGCTGCATCCCCTCTTCATCGCCTCCTTCACGAAGACTTTCTTGCTCTTGGAATCTCGATTCTTGATCGAGCGGATCATTTAATTCAGAAAAAGCATTGCAGAGTTCATTGCCGCCGACACATAAAAGTTGAAACCGCTCAACATAACGAGGATCACGTACCTTACGTTTGGCAAGCGGTGAAAGTTCCACCGGATGATCAATAACAAAAATTGGATTAACAATGTTTGGACGAGCAAATTTCTTATAAATTTCATCAATAATTTTACCACGCCCATCATATCCTTCCACTTCTACGCCGAGCTCAGTTGCTTTTTGGAATATAGAAGCCTGATCCTCATAATCCTCAATATCCATGTTGGCATATTCTTGAATCAGTTCGCGCATCGTGCGACGTGGGAATGGGGCGCTAAAGTTAACTTCCTGACCTTCTACGGTAAATTGGAGTGGAAGTCCGACTGATTGAATAAGTTTAGGCAGTAAATCTTCTACCAAATCCATTGCTTTAGTGTAGTCAGCATAGGCCCAGTAAAATTCAATCTGGGTGAATTCGGGATTATGATTTTGATCAATGCCTTCGTTACGGAAACAACGAGCAATTTCATACACCTTTTCAAAACCACCAACAATAAGACGTTTTAGGTACAATTCAGGAGCAATACGCAGGTACAACTTCAAATCAAGTGCGTTGTGGTGCGTTACAAACGGACGCGCATTTGCACCACCATAGAGCGTCTGTAAAATAGGTGTTTCAACTTCGTAAAAACCCTTGGCATCAAAATAATTCCGAATCTCACGGACTAAAAGACTTCTTACTTTCGCAATACGCATCGATTCTTTGTTAGCCAGTAAATCTAAATAGCGCTTGCGGTATCTTGTCTCAACATTAGAAAGGCCGTGCCATTTTTCTGGTAGCGGCAATAGTGACTTGGTGAGCAAGGTATATTTTTTAACAAGTACGGAAATTTCCCCTTTGTGCGTAACGAACATGGTCCCCTCTACTTGAAGAAAATCACCAATATCAAAATTTTTAGCAAAAAATTTGTAGCTTTCTTTATCAAGTTCCTTTTCAGAAATAGCCAACTGGAGGCGACCACTGTCGTCTTCAAGGTGGGCAAAACATAATTTACCCATGTCGCGGCGTGCTACCATACGCCCCACGACCGTAACAGGGCTGTCGACTGGCAAGGCTGTAGCTGCAGCCAAGGAATGCGAAAAATAACTAAGCGCAGGGTAGGGATCAAGACCAGCTGCTTTGCAGGTTTCTAAATGTTCTAAGCGAACTTCAGCTTCATTTTGAAGCGATGCCTCCGGTGTCATTTCATCCATACAGGAGAAAAGCATTAAAAAATAATATCGTTAGTATACCCTAGAAAAGGCTTATTCGTCAAAAAAATCACCCCCAGAATATGGGGGTGAAAAAAGCGACAATTTAAGCTAACACTACTCAATTCCCATGATTTGGTAGACCTGTTTCCCGGCAGGGACTTCCACGGTTACCTTGTCCCCTACTTTGTGCCCGAGGAGACTGCTTCCGATGGGTGACTCGTTGGAAATAAAGCCTTTGGCAGGACTTACTTCTTGAGGGCCGACGATAGTATAATCCCGTTCATTGCTGCCTACCTTAATTTTAACCTTGCTTCCAACAGCAACCGAATCAGATTTTTCGTGTTTAATTATTTTTGAATTATTGATGAGTTGTTCCACTTCGATAAGCCTTCCTTGTGCCCAGGACATGTCCTCACGAGCCTGGTGGTATTCGGCATTTTCAGATAAATCACCTTGCTGCTTGGCTTCGTCAATTCGCTTAGCAATATCTGGAATCGTCTGATTTTTAACCGTTTCGTATTCCTTTTTAAGCGCCTCTAAACTTTCGTGTGAAAGATAGTGGATTGAAGCATCCATACAGTTGTGTTTAACTCAATAAAATAAATTTTACTCGTAGCCAGTATAACACAGGTTAGTTGTGTGTCAAATATTTCTTCCCCCACCAAGCCAAAAACTCATCGGCAATTGGCATGGCGGCTACTGAACCCTCTCCACCTTCTTCAACCAGCACCGTAACTACGATTTGGGGGTTATTAAAAGGAGCAAAAGAAGTGAACCAGGCGTGGGTGGCACGATTACTATTCCACTGAGCCGTACCTGTTTTGCCTCCAGCACTAAAGCCGATATTTTGTAGTAATTTGCAACTTCCATAACTTACGCAATCACTCATACCCTGACGAACTATCGCATAATTACTGTTTGAAATACCTTCCTGCTTGGAAGTGGTAAAAGTAGGGGCGCTATTTTGCTTAGTAATGGGGTCAATAATTTTAGAGACAAGATGCGGAGTAACAATTGTGCCATTAGTAGCGATTTCTGCAGTCCAGAGCGCAACACGAAGTGGGGTTACTAAGATATCACCCTGACCGATTGAAATATTATAGGTGTCCCCCACATACCATGGTTCATGAATACGCTCCATTTTCCATGCTTTACTTGGTATAAAACCATCACGTTCGCCAGGTAAATCAATGCCACTTGAGTCTGCTAAGCGGAACTTTTGAAAATATCCCAAAAGCGTATCCGCGCCCATACCCACAAAGGTGCCATACCCTCCTCCGGCATAGTAAAAAAAAGTATTCACTGACCAGGCAATTGCTTTGGTAACATTGGTAATACCGTGCCCACCCACCTTCCAGTCTCTGAAGTAGTGTCCGCCGACATGAAGCCCACCCGCACTATTAAAAGCAGTATCAAAAGAAACAATCTTCTCCTGGAGTGCTGCAGCTGCAACAATGAGTTTTATCGTTGAGCCGGGTGGGTACGTCCCAGAAATAGTCCGGTTGTACAACGGCAGATCAGGATTAGTTGAATATTTTTCGTAATTAGCAGTAGAAATACCTCCGGAAAAATCATTATTATCAAATGATGGCCAGCTTACCATAGCTAAAATTTCTCCAGTATTCGGATTGATAGCAATTGCTGCTGCTTTAGTTTTTTTAACTTTTTCCAAATTATTTTTTACCGCCTCTTCAAGTTTGTGCTGTGCCTCTAAATCAATAGTTAAGATAAGATTTTTACCCGGGTTTGGCGGATCAATCGCCAGGGTATTACGCTCTTTACCGCGCGCATCAACCTCAATTTTTTTTGTTCCGTATACACCGCGCAGGGCTGTTTCATATTCCTTTTCCAACCCAGTCTTACCAATTGAATCAACTAACTGATAACCTTCGCCTTCGTGCGCTTCAAGTTCCTTGTCATTTATTTTACTGAGGTATCCTAAAATATGTGAAAGGCTTGGCGTACTACTTGCAGACGCAAGGGTGGTGACTGGATAAAAACGCTTGGAAGCACTTTCGATCAAAATTCCAGGCAAATCTGCATTTTCGATATATAGCTTAAGCGCGGATTGATAGTCTAAATTTTCTTTTATAACCAGCGATTGATAGCCGTAGGAATTAAATTTAGCAACGCTTTTTTTAATTTCGTCTACCGGAATCGCACTAATACCAGCTACCCGTTCCAATATCGCTTCACGTTCAGGGGCGGGCCGTGGAAGGTCGGCGGGAATAATGCTCAAAGTAAAACTGGGAATATTTTGAACCAATTCTTTATTATAACGATCATAAATAATACCTCGTTCCGCTGGAACTGGTAATGTGCGGATACGGTTTTGCTCAGCAAGTGTCCGGTAATGATCACCTCGAATAATCTGAAGATAGAAAATTTTACCAATGATAAGTAAAAAAATTGCGCCCATGATGCAGCAAAAAATAACGATCTTGTTACGACGGATACTTGTTCCAAGGTACGATCGTGTATGGGGTGTGGCGAGGCGCTCATTGACTTCTTTTTCATAATCAAGAGCGTCTTCTACCCAGGCATGACGATATTTGCCGTTGAGATCAAACTGGCGCGATTTTTTTTCTGAAATTTCGAATAATCCTTTTTCACTCATACGTTAGCGAAGCGAATGCAATTTAACATACTGCGGTTGTAGACGTTTGAAGAAGCGTTGACTTATAAAATAAACCAATACCAAAAGCACGTTGGTAAGAAAAATTTCAGACAGCCACTCAAGGGCAATACTTCCTGAAAAAACGAGTTGGTAGTTGAAAAAGCTGGCAAAAAAAATGAGGAGTAAAAAAAGTATACGGTACACGGTCATACCAATTAAGCCAACCAAAAAAGCAATTGAACTGGAATGATTGGTGAAGAGCACGGTTAAGAGCCAGCTCGATACGCACAGCCCTACCACCAGCGCAAAGCTGTTGAGCCCAAACGGTAAGGGTGAAAAAAGCTCAAGAAGTAATGCGGGTGGCAAAACAAGCCATAAAACAGTCGTACTGTTAGTAAATAGCACCAGCCAGACAAGTCCTAAAAAGATAACGTTAATATGATTGAAAGGGAAGGGCAAAAATTCACGTACCGCAACTTGCAGGACCGTAATAATGGTCATGATAAGTATCGTAAGCGAAATTCGAAAAATCCAACGTACCATAGGCTATTTATGAATATCGGTAAGCACTGTAACCAGCATTAATTTTGTCAGGTTAACTGCGGGGGTAAGAATGGCTTGTTGAAAAGGTTGATACGCTTCGTTTTCTACCACAGCAACCGTTCCGATCAGTAGTCCGCGAGGAATTTTATCCTCCAGTCCTGACGTAACAATTTGGTCACCAACTTGCACCGTCTCGTTACGAGGGATAAATTGCATGCGCAGACTGATGCCGTACCCACCTTCTACAACCCCCTGGCTTGTTTCTTCATTTAAGACCGTTGAACCAATTTTGCTGCGATTATCATTAATTAAACGAACCATGGCAATGTTTTTCTCAGCCTTAATTACTTTTCCAACCAGGATACCACCCCCTACTACTACCGGTTGATCAGCTGCGACACCCGCATCACTCCCCTGGTTAATTACCAGTGTTTGCTCAGCACCGTCTAAGTTGTTACCGACAACGTCAGCCGCAATGCTTTGGGTAGCTTGCTTTTGTTTAAACTCGAGTTGTTTACGCAGTTCGGCATTATCTTTTTGCAGTAATTTGACTTGAGCCGTAAGAACATTTGTCTGTCCTGCGTCAACTAAACAAGTATTATATGCGTTCATAAACGCATCTTTATCTTTAAAAAATTGATAATCAGTTCCAGTTTTTACGCTAAAAGAATGAACACCGGTAAATGGCGTAATCAAAAGTGAGCGCAAGAAATTTTCTACGCCTGATAGAATTCCCGTATAATGAATTCCAACTAATAACAACAAAATAACACCGATGTACGGGTATGTTTTTTTAGACCGTTTATCAAACATAGAATTCCTCTGCTTTATTTATGAGAAGTTGGCCACACAGCCACTTCTTGAAGCAAATCTGGCTCATCAAGGAGAATACCTGCCCCGCGAACTACTGAGGTAAGCGGATCGTCGGCAATACGCACCGGAATTTCAAGTGCTTTACCAATGAGGCGATCGAACCCTCGCAGCAGCGACCCTCCACCGGAGAGTAAAATTCCACGCTCGTGAATATCTGCCACCAATTCAGGCGGTGTAATTTCGAGTGTCGCTTTAATGCTTTCGACGATGGTACGAAGTGACTTAATCATTGCTTCGCGCACTTCCGAATCGTTAATCATAACCTCACGCGGCAAGCCGGTTACAAGGTCGCGTCCGCGCATGGGGAATTCCATTGGTTCAGCGAGTTCAATAGCCGAACCAATTTTAATCTTAATTTCTTCTGACTGACGTTCGCCCAAGAGGAGTTTAAAAACATCACGAGCGTATTGAATAATGTTGCGATTCAATTCGTCTCCGGCAATTTTAATTGATTTTTTAGCAGCAATTCCGCTCAGTGAAATAACCGCAATTTCCGTGGTTCCCCCACCCATTTCAATGACCATATTACCGATCGGATCCCTTGCGGGCATACGTGAACCAATTGCTGAAGCCATAGGTTCTTCAACGATCCAAACCTCGCGCGCTCCAGCGTTCGTAATAGCGTCGGCAATGGCTTTGCGCTCTACTTCGGTAATATTAACGGGAGCCCCAATAACTACCTTAGGTTTTGAGAAAAAACTCATGCCAGTGTCTTCGTAGACCTTGTCAATAAAATACCGCAGCATTTTTTCAGCTACTTCAAAATCAGAAATAATGCCGTTGGTTAACGGGCGGGTAGTAACAATGTGTGGCGGGGTTTTGCCAAGCATTTCTTTAGCTTCATTCCCAACAGCCAAAATCTGTTCAGTACGTGTATTAATAGCAACAATACTTGGTTCATTAATAACAACTCCCCTACCTTTAACGTAGACGAGTGTGTTTGCGGTGCCGAGATCAATTCCAAGCTCTTTTCTAAATCGTCCAAATACTTTAGGCAACATAATCGTGATTGCTAAACTTACGGTTCGTAAACACCACTCCTTCGATGACTCCAAACAAGATAATGAGGATAATGCTATTCCACCACGCCAGGAAGCCAGCGTGAGCGAGGAGCAGTGCCACAATGACAAAGACACTCACTACAATACTTTGACGAAATGTTTTTTTGACATGGCGAAAAACAATTTCATCATTTTTTATAATCAATCTCCGGATCAGGAAACCGAGTACCGAAAAACTACCCAGGATCGCCAAAAATAATGCGAAGTAGAAAAAGGCCAGTGTTAAGACTCCAGCGTCAAACGGATTGATGCTCCAAATAATAAATACGAGTGACGCCCAGCACAAACCAGTTCCTAGCGACATTAAAATAAGATAGTGGCGCAAATGCATACAGCTTGTTTAGAAAGGGTAGTATACCAAAAAGCAACCTTTCTGGCAAACCGCTTAATGTAGGGCTTTTTAGTCTAAATAGCGCAGTTTTACCACCGCTTCCTGCCCTAGTTTTTCGTTAATTTCTTTGATAATTTCCGCTTCACGAAAGCGAATTTCTTGGGCAATTACAGAACTAATGCAGGCAATGGCCATAATCCGGTGCTTAACATACAGCGGTTTGGCGTATTCTTTGATTTTTTCACCCCAGGCTTTGAGAAGTACTTGTTCAGCAATTTCAAGTGCCATGGCAGCGCTTACACCCTGGAACATTCCCCCGGCATTGGCATGCCGCTCTAAAATACTACCGATGAGCTTCATAGAATACGATAAGCACAAATATCTTTGTATGGGCAACTGCCGCACACAAATTTACTTGGAGTTGGAGTAAAATCACCAGAACGAATTTGGTTAATTGTTTCAACAAGCTTTTCTTTGAGCGCTCCCAATTCCTTTTCTGAGCCGACAAACGAAATTTGACTATTGTCATTGAGATAATAGAATGTTAATTTCTGTGTTTTGCCTAAATGATGATACTGCGGCAATTCTTCGGTAGCGATCTGATAGATCAACAGCTGATCCTTGTCGTCGCCGACAATTTTTTCTTTTGGTTTGCCGGTTTTGTAATCAATAATTTCAAGCGTTCCATCAGGCAACTGATCAATGCGATCAATGCGGCCATTAATCAAGTATTCCCCTACCTTGATCTTGAAACTACCTTCAAGCGTTACCGGAATATTCCATTTCCCCTCATGACTTGTGTAAAACGTTTTCAAAATTTCCTTGCCTTTAGCGCAGTATTCTTCGCGCTGTGCTTTATCTTTATACCAATCCTCTATCCAAACACTTTCATATATTTTTAAGAGCTCATCAAACGCAGGTATTTTAATTTCATTACTTGTTTTTTCAACTGGAGCAGTGTTGAACAGCGACACTTGTTTAAGGCTATTTAATTCCTGAATACGCTCATAAAACTTTTGGAGTGTGCTATGCATGGTTTGGCCAAAACTAAAACTGGGGCTTCCAGTTGGTTGTGGAATTTTAATGACATGACCTAATTTGTACTGGTACGGACATGTTTCGTAACTTTTAAGTTGTGAGAATGAAAACGTAGCGGGTTTATCAAAGATAAATGGAGCTACTTTTTCCGGTTCGGGAATTGCAAAAGCAGGCTTATCTTTAACAAAAAGCTTCGTATCCCCATTGGCACAATTCATCTCGTGCAAAAACCGACTCACCTTTTTTGCTCTGACACCACCGTAGTTGCTCGCACTCGTACAATATAGCCTGTCTTTAGCGCGGGTTACAGCTACATACATGAGACGTCGTTCTTCTTCATAATGACTGTCACCGCTCGGGAGCTGCTCCTTCACGAGAACTGACGGTAATTCAATCGCTTCGCCGCGACGTCGGGTCGGAAATCGCTCCTCAACCACGTTTACTACAAACACATACTTAAATTCCAGCCCCTTTGAGGCGTGCACCGTCATGACGCGTACGGCTTCATGTGTTACATCCAAATGCTGCTTCAGACTTCCTTCGTCACCCGATTCAACCACGTGGTTAAAATGTTCTATGAAACCCGCCACATGTGCTTCACCTGGATGGGCAATTTCATAGGCCGTGATCTCTTCTAAAAATTGTGTTAACAAGAGAGCCTGGCGACTAATGGACATGCGTCCAGCAACATCTTCGTCAACTAAAAATTGTTTATACCCACTGGCATCCAAAAAACCCAAAAGTATAAGCGATGGTTTTTTGGTGGTTATGTCCCGAGCTCCGGCGTTTAAGAATGTACGAACACGTTCAATAACCTCGATACCTTCAGCGGATAATCCAAACTCGCGCGCACGCTTCAGTGCCTCGGCATAGGGCACGCTTTTTTTCTTGGCAAGATAGGTAAATTTTTGCAGGTCATGCGCACTCAAATGTAAAAACGGCATTGTAATTAAACGGTAGATTGCCGTTGAGTCTTGGTTATTAATAATCGCTTTAAAGAAATTGAGGCAATCTAAAATACTACTCTGACTATAGAGTCCGCTTGAAGCCAAAAATTCATAGGGAATCCCCGCTTTACCAAGGGCATCCACAAATGGATCAAGATGTCCATTGGCCCGCGCCAAAACTGCAAAGTCAGACCATTTTGTTTCTGAATTGAGATTTTTAAGTTCAGCAATTTTTTCGATAACTGCTCTGACCTCATCATCAAGTGATGCAACGCTGATATGTTCAATTAAACCTTTTTCAGTAACAGGTAGTTGAGCAGTAAGATGCTTGTCGATATTTAACTTTACCTCAAGACGATCAGGATTGTTATTCTGAATCAAACAATATGCCGCATCAAGAATAATTTGCTGTGAACGATAGTTGTCAGTCAGAACAATATTTTTAGCCTTCGGAAAGTCATCTTTAAATCGTAAAATATTAGAGACCGACGCCCCGCGAAACGCATAAATACTTTGGTCATCATCCCCCACTACCGTTAGCTGACTCTGGTCGTTAGCGAGCAAACGCACCAGTACATACTGAGCCCAATTAACATCCTGAAATTCATCAACTAAAATAAATTTAAAATGTTTTTGTACTTTGGCTAAAATCTGCGGTCGTTCGCGGAAGAGTTTTACAACGTAGAACAATAAATCACCGAAATCAAGCGCGTTGTTCTCGAGGAGAACACGGTTATAGACATGATATGCATTAGCGACTTCAGACAGGCGATTTTTTTCAATCGCGTTCATATCCCCTGTTTCCATTGTTACGTTTTCAGCATGTGCCAGATACTCTTCCGGCGTAACAAGTTCATCTTTGCACTTACTAAAATGTTTAATCAGCTCGTGAATATGACGCTCCGGGTTCGCCATCGGGCGGTAGTAATCAAGCTTAAAACGATTAAGTTGTTCACGAAGTAAAAGCCAGGTTTCGGTGGTAGTAAGTAGCTTGAAACGATTTGGGAGTCCAATATCGAGCCCGTAATCCTCGAGTATACGCTGACAAAACGAATGGAACGTGGAAACCTCTATCGAAGCATAACTCGATCCGACGAGACCATCAACGCGCTCGCGCATTTCTGCCGCAGCTTTATCGGTAAAGGTGAGCGCTAAAATTTCTTCAGGCAATGCCAATTTACGCTCGATAAGAGACGCAATTTTTTGGGTAATTACTGCCGTTTTACCAGTTCCCGCACCGGCTACAATGAGGAGCGGTCCACCGACGTAATCGACGGCTTCTTGTTGGGCTATATTAAGTGTTTTCATAGAAATCCCTCGTAGTATAGCCTAGCTTGATTGCATTGACAAATTGGCTAAAATATGCTATACTAATTCGTTTTGAGGTCGAAGAATGGCTAAAATAGCTAATCTCTGGCCCCCAACTTGAAATCGAGGAGTAAACAACCAATGTTCATTGTCGAGAACAAGCTTGATCGTAGCTGGGCGTGGAATGTCATCCTCACGGTGATCGTAGCGCTCGCGTGCGCGGTGTTGCTGCACCTGCTGGTGCCAGCACTGGGGAGGCTGATCGTCTCCTATCACGGAGTTCTGCTGTACGCCGTCATCAGCAGCTTGATCGTGCCGATCAGGGTGATCGAGCACCGCTTCAAGCGGATGCAGTCGAACAGCAAGCTGGCACGGGCATGGCCCACCATCGCCCTGCTGCACACGATCGTCGTCGTCATAATGGCGGCCAACTACGTGCTCTACTACAAGTTCTAGACGGCCAGAACAAAGGCCGGCGTCCCCCTGGACGCCGGCCTCTTCAATTTATTCTAAATTTCTAATTACATTTCCGCTTTGTTCCGAAGCTGTCCGCAGGCCGCTGCAATATCTTGCCCTTGTGAATACCGAATCGTTGCAGTAAATCCAGCTTTCATAATCTGCTCGTGCCAGTGCACGATTTGTTCGTGCGGGGTACGACCAAAGATACTTTTATTATCAACTACTTCGTCGGAAATATTGTTATAGGGAATAAGATTGATACGAATATGTGGCATACGTTTTGCAAGAGCAATCAGGGCTTGCAAGTGCTTTTCATCGTCGTTCACACCACCAAGCATAATATATTCAAGCCCGATGAAATGTTTCCGGCTTGGAAAACGTTTGTCATAGGCATTCGCCCATTTTACGACAAAATCTAAAAATCCATTGGGGTTCGAGGGCATAATGAATTTGCGCGTTTCTTCAATCGCGCTGTGGAGCGACAATGCCCAGCGCACCGGCGGAAAATCATCGGTTAACATTTTTTCCATTGCTGGAACAACACCGGCAGTTGAGACCGTAATTTTTGTTTCTCCTAAATCAGTATTTTCGAGCAAAATCTTAATTGCTTCTTTAACGTTTTCATAGTTAAGCATGGGTTCTCCCTGACCCATAAAAACGATATTCGCTACGCGCGCCCCTTCGCCTACTAAAATTTTCTGAGCATAGCGATATTGGTCAACAATTTCTTGGGCCGAGAGATTGCGCTTAAAACCTTGCTTACCCGTAGCACAAAAAGCACACTTCATCGGGCAACCCGCTTGGCACGAAACACAAATAGTATAACGATCTGGCGCATCGTCACCAGCATCTTTTTTGATATTTTCACGACCCATAATCACCATCTCAACGTACTGCTTGTCATGAAGTTCAAGAAGCACCTTGCGAGTGTTGTCTTCTTTACTGGTTAAGAGCGTGTGCGTATTAACCGAAAACCATGGAAAACCCTTGAGTTCTTCACGAAGGTTAACGGGCAAGGTCGTAATCTGATCATAGCCCGAAATACTCCAATCAAACCAAGCCTTTTGGACTTGATTCTGACGATACCTCGGCTCTTTAGCCAAAATTTCTTTAAGTTGTTGGTATTGAGAAGCCATAAAGTTGTGGAACAGTACCAAATTTCGCTTATTTTGGCAAGTATCTTGACCAAAGACCATTATCGTGCTAGGCTGAATT
>CAZECR010000014.1:0-5383 GCA_964510495.1 uncultured Gammaproteobacteria bacterium | reverse complement strand
TCGCTTATTTTGGCAAGTATCTTGACCAAAGACCATTATCGTGCTAGGCTGAATTCTCTTTGCTTTTGGGTTTATTGACGCTAACAACCCAAAGAGAGCGAGAGAAAAATACCTCACACACCCTGCACCAGGAAGGATGGTAAAAAGAAATGAGACTTGCAGCCGCACTGATCTTGGCTTCGCTGGCTGGTTCAGCCAGCGCCGCCCCAGAGCGAGGGGGCCTCTTCGCCGGAAGGACATCTTTCGCGCCAACCAGCGCCCAGAGCGCCGTGATCGTGCAGAAGGATGACCCCTGCCCAGAGCCACAACAGCCGCAGCCGCCTCCGCCGCCTCCGCCGCCTGCGCCGGAGCCTGAGCCCCTTCCCCCACCGCCCTGCACCCTCTAGACGAGCGAAAGCTCTCCCAAGAAGTCCGAACGAATGGCCGCGTCACCATTCGTTCTCTGTTTTTTATGAAGAAAATTTTTTCTTAAAAAATCGAAAGCCCTAGGCAATAAATCCTCCTGCCTGCAAATTCCACAAATTTTTATACATGCCTGTTTTCTTTTTTAAGAGCTGGGCATGGGTACCATTTTCAATAATTTCACCCTTATCTACCACAATAATTCGATCCATTTTCATAATGGTAGAAAGACGATGCGCGACCACAATAACGGTCTTATTCTTCATCAGCGTCGCAAGCGCATCCTGAATCATTGCTTCTGATTCTGAATCGAGGCTCGATGTTGCTTCGTCCAGGACTAAAATAGGGGCATTACGCAAAATGGCTCGGGCAATCGCTACGCGCTGGCGTTCACCACCGGAAAGTTTGATACCGCGCTCACCTACCATTGTAGCGTACCCTTCTGGGAAATCACTAATGAACTCATGACAATGCGCTTTACGAGCAGCCTCAAAAATTTCTTCATCAGTTGCATCTGGTTTACCATAGCGAATATTTTCTAAAAGAGAGCGATGAAATAAAATTGGGTCTTGAGGCACCAAGCTCACCGCTGCCCACAGACTTTCTTGGGTAACATGATCAATTTTCTGTCCATCGATGAGAATTTTACCCCGCGACACATCATGCATACGTAGAAGCAGCTTCACAATCGTTGATTTACCAGCTCCGGACGGCCCCACAAAAGCAACTTTCTCATGCGGTGTAATATGCAAATTAAAATGAGCAAATATCTTACGAGTTTCATGGTAGTAAAAATCAACTTCTTTAAACTCAATTTCACCTTTTTTAATTTTTAACAAGCCAGCATTACGCACATCCTGAATTTCGTGCGGTGTTGAAAGCATGACGGTCATTTCTTCCGCATCAGCTAGGTTAGAGTAAATGTGGCGAATAATTTTGCCAAAATCCCAAACTTTATCAAAAATAATGATAACGTACGATTGAATTAATACAAAATCGCCAACGGTTAAAATGTTCTGCTTCCATAGTCCGATAGCCACATAAAAAATTCCCATTTCGAGAACAAATGCCATTAATCCCTGCACACCATCAATAATATTATCGAGCGTCCAAGTGAACTCACGAATAGTACGAACTTTTTGAAGTGCCGCTCGAAAGCCCTGCACCTCTCGACCATATCCACAAAATAATTTTACATTAGCATTATTGGTGATTGTATCGGCTAGAATTGCCGTGCTTACTGATTCTGCTTCGTTGCGCTCGATATCAAACTTGAGTTTGTACTTAGTAAGAAACCAATTGATAATTAAAAAAACAACAATCCAAATACCGATAGCAAGCCCGAGCCAGCTATTTCTACGGTTCAATACATAAAAAATCACTACTAAATTGGTGAGAAGCGGTAATAAATTAAAAGTGAATCTATCCATGATTCCTTCAAAAGCCTTCGTGAACCAATTCACTCTCTTTACGAGAGTCCCTACAAAATTATTGTTAAAATATGAAAAAGAATGCTTGTGTAAATAGGCAAAACATTTTTCCGCTAATTCAGCCAAAACTTTCGCCTGGTATTTGGTATTTGGAACAAGCGCAATACGCCAGGCAAGCCAGCGTGCTATTTCCAAAAGGGCGATCATGCCCAGAATAGAAATAAGGGTTTTTGAAGTGTTTTCGTCCGAACTACCCATTGAAAGCGTGTCAAAGAAACGCTTAAAATAGAGCGGACTAATTACCGCCAGGCTTGCAGCTGCGACAGTTGCAGTCCAGGTAATAAAAACTAAGAGTCCGTGTTTTTTTATCTGATTCCAGTAAATAGCAATTGTTTTACTCGTGTACTGAGGAGACAAATTTGCAGCGCGCATGCGACAATTACTAAAAATAAAATTTGGTATAGTTATACACTATACCAAATTTTTTGAGGATACTCTAATTTTTATGGAAGACGGCGGTATTTGTTACCTATTTTTACACGATTCATGGCGCGTTCAAGATTTGCCTGAAGCATTGCAAACTCTTCTTGATCACGACGAACTGGGTCTTGCATTGTTTTGAGCGCGCGATCCCTGGCAGTTTCTGCACGGGCAAGATCGATTTCTGTAGCATGCTCAGCAGTATCAGCTAGAATCACCAGTGAATTATCGGCTTTAACTTCAGCAAAGCCACCTGATATAGCAATTACTTTTTCTTGACCATCTTTCTTGTAGCGTAATTCACCCGGTTGCATGATCGTTACCAAAGGAATATGATGTGCCATAACCGTAATCTCACCCGTAGACGTCATTAAACTAACTTGATCAACTTCATCAGTAAATACAACGCGTTCAGGAGTGATGATTTGAAAATGCATACGTATTTATTTTACATCGTCAATTCCACCTTTCATATAGAAAGCCTGTTCATTCTTACTATCATGCTTTCCTTCCAAAATTTCACGGAAGCCCCGGATGGTTTCTTTGAGCGGTACGTATTGGCCAGGAATACCAGTAAATACTTCACCCACGAAGAAAGGCTGGGACAAGAAACGCTGAATTTTGCGAGCACGAGAAACCGTTGTACGGTCTTCGTCGCTGAGTTCTTCCATACCAAGAATAGCAATAATATCTTGAAGATCTTTATAACGCTGGAGGACACGCTGGACTTCGAGCGCAGTTTTATAGTGTTCGTCACCAACAATGTTCGGATCAAGAATAGTAGAACTCGAGTCAAGCGGATCAACGGCCGGATAGATACCAAGTTCAGCAAGTGAACGGTTAAGGGTAACAGTGGAGTCAAGGTGGGCAAAGGTAGTCGCTGGAGCTGGGTCAGTGAGGTCGTCAGCTGGTACGTAGACAGCCTGTACCGAGGTAATAGAACCTTTGTCGGTCGATGTAATACGTTCCTGAAGCGCACCCATTTCACTAGCCAAGGTTGGTTGGTACCCTACAGCCGAAGGCATACGACCAAGCAGCGCAGACATTTCGGAACCGGCCTGAGTGAAGCGGAAAATGTTGTCGATAAACAAGAGAAGATCACGGCCTTCCTCATCACGGAAGTATTCAGCCATGGCAAGCGCAGTAAGTGCAACGCGAGCACGGGCACCTGGTGGTTCATTCATCTGACCGAACACCAGTGCAGTTTTCGCAAGCACACCGGATTCTTTCATTTCGCGGTAAAGGTCGTTACCTTCACGAGAGCGCTCCCCGACACCTGCAAACATGGAGTAACCGCCGTGCTCCTGAGCAATGTTGCGGATAAGTTCTTGGATAATAACCGTTTTACCGACACCGGCGCCACCAAACAAACCAACTTTACCACCTTTAAGAAACGGACAAATAAGATCAATAACTTTAATACCCGTTTCTAAAATTTCGGATTTAGTCGACTGCTGAACAAACGTTGGAGCTTTGCGGTGGATTGGGTATTTCTTTTTTGACTTCGTTGTGCCGAGGTTATCGATTTCGTCCCCAGTAACATTGTACATGCGTCCGAGCGTCGCTTCACCAACCGGGACCATAATCGGGCTACCAGTATCGACAACTTTTTGACCGCGCTCCAAGCCGTCGGTTGTGCTCATGGCCATAGCACGCACAACACCGCCGCCTAAGTGCTGCTGCACTTCGAGAATAATTTTTTCCCCCTTTGGCATCACTACTTCCAAAGCATTCTGTAAATCAGGAAGTTTTTCGGGGAAGTGTACGTCGACGACGACGCTGATAATTTGTCTGATTTCTCCAGTATTCATATACAATGAGTTAGTTATTCAAGTGCCGCTGCCCCACCAATCACCTCGGCGATTTCCTTGGTAATGGCTGCCTGACGAGCATTATTAAAGGTGGTATTTAATTCTTTGATCATGTCACTCGCGGCGTCCGAGGCGGCCTGCATGGCCATCATACGCGCACTATGCTCGGAAGCGTCAGACTCGAGGACTGCGCGGTAGAGCTGCATTTCAATCAAGCGCGGCAAAAGTACGTGTAGAACTTTAGTCGGATTAGGTTCAAATTTAAGGATTGGCTCTTCTATTTCCTCCACCTCGTCATCATCATAGGTTCGTGCTGGTAAAACCTGCCCCACCAAACTCTGACTCCTGAGCGGAAAAATTTGTTTAATTCTCGGCTCTTGTCTTATTGCCGAAATAAAATCCATGTAGGCAACTTCAATCTGATCATATTTTCCTTCTTCATACTCTTGCGCAACAAGATCAGCCATTGGTAAAATTTCAGCAATTTGATTCGTAAGATCAATTTTTTCAAATTCAGCCGTGATAACATGACCAAAATTTTGATAAATCCTTTTCCCTTTTCTCCCCATCACGATCACTTCCACTTCAGCACCGGTAGTTTTTTTGGTTTCCAAAATATGGTTGTGTACGTCCTGAAGTAATTTTGAGGTAAAACCACCAGCCAACCCACGATTACTCGTAATTAAAATTAAACCAATTTTTTTGACAGGCCTGACTACCAACAACGGGTGCAGACTAACATGCGCTTGTTTGACTACATCCTGTAGCATTTGCCATGCAAGCTCAGCATAACTGCGTGTTGCCGAAGCATTGGCCACTGCGCGGCGCATTTTGACCGCACTAATCATCTCCATTGCCTTGGTAATCTTTTTAGTGTTAGCAATAGATTTGATGCGGCGTTTAATTGTTTTAGTGCTGAGTGCCATACCTTTTATTTCTTGAATTCCACAATCGCCTCTTTTAACTCAGCTTCAATTGCTTCATCCCAGCCACCTTTACTAATCTTTTCGAGCAATCCTGGTTTTGTTTTATTCATAAAGTCATGCAATTTTGCTTCCCAATCACGAACATCCTTTACTGCAACATCGCTCGCATAACCGTTGTTAAGTGCGTATATAATAACAACCTGGTTGGCAACTGGTATCGGTTGATACTGAGGCTGCTTGAGAATTTCAACCAAGCGTTGACCAAGGTCGATCTGCTTTTTTGTTTCTGGATCAAGATCGCTTGCAAACTGCGCAAAAGCTTCCATTTCGCGGA
>CAZECR010000013.1:0-28496 GCA_964510495.1 uncultured Gammaproteobacteria bacterium | reverse complement strand
GATCTCGGGCCGCTGGTACTGCTGTGACATCAAAAATTGAGCCAAAGGCGATAAACGCCGTAAAGAGAGCTGTGACAATATAGTACGCGATTTTGGTTTTTTTCATACGCGAAGCGTAAGTACATTAATAATAAAAGTGTGCGTATTATGCCACAGTCGTAATGAATTCAGCAAGGCGTTCCCAACTTTCAACCGCGCCGCCTTCCATGCCTGAGGCGACCATGCCATCGAGGTCTTCGAGGTTGGCGTAGCGGGCTGTACTCGTGACTTTAGTCTTGTCGCCCAAGTCTTCAAACACTGCGGTTTCGACCAAAATATGTCCAGCCATTGGTTCAAATTCAAAGGTGTTAGAAATTCTTTCAGGTGGAGTAACTTCTTTGTATACTCCATTGAAAGCAAATTCATTGCCTTTTTCGTCACGCTGGATGAACCGCCATTTGCCACCGACCCGTACATCCATGCTTTCAACAGTTGTTGTAAGGTTCCGCGGTCCCCACCATTTAGGTAAGTGAGTAGGATCAGTGAATACTTTAAATACTTTTTCGCGGGGCGCATCAAAGACGCGTTCCACGATGATAGTAAGTTCTTCGCGTTTAACGGTAAAGGTTGTTTGAGACATAGCTTTTAATTACAGCTTTCTATAATAAAAATTATATTGGATGGGTTCGTTTTTTTGACGTAATTCCCTGCGAGGACGAACGAGCACAAAAAAATTATAACTTCCATTAGGAAAATGCACTTCTTCAGATCGCACAGCGACGGTTTCTTTTATTGGTGGCTGGTTGAGATGCGGGCTGCACATTTCTAAGAACTCTTCTTCTGTTTTAGCTGTTTTTAGTGTATCTATAATTGTGTACGCAAAACTTCGTTCTTCTTCTGTCATTGCTTTATAATCGGCTATTTCCTGTTTGTTTATTTTAACCATTTCATTCCATTTGGCGTCATGTTCATCCCACGAATTAAACCCTTCTGGCGCAGGCCCACGTTCAGGATGTGAGTGTTCGCTCATATAATGAGGTTTATAATGAAACGTCCATTTTATCAAATGATTCATTCCAGCCTACGGTCATCTGGTCCTGCATTACTCCGGCCGGCATGCCGACATGACGAAGGATCATTTTTGTGCGGTTGTCCCCAAGGTCTTCAAAGAGTATTGTCACTTCCATTTCAAGTGGGTGGTCAGGCATACCATACACTTCAGCCGATACAATATTTCCATCTTTATCAGCAAAACTATCGGTGCAGATAATTTTTTGCATCGGTACAATTTCTTTATATGTACCGGTACTCCAGAAATCTTTGCCCACCATTTCCGCTGGCAAACCTTCTTCGGCACGCATGCAGAAAAGATATTTTCCGCCAACACGGAAATCAATCTGCATTACGGGTGCAGTAAAGTTTTTCGGCCCCCACCATTTTTTGGCTTGTTCTGGCTCGGTCCAGGCAGCCCAGATACGGGTGATTGGTGCGTTGAAAATGCGTTCGATAACAACTTCGTTGCTCATATGTTTGTGCGCTACATGAATAAAAATTACATCTTTATTTATTTTTCTTTCCCTTCATTAGCTAAATAAATTTCCAAAGCATCGAACCGATCATTCCACAGTTTTTCGTAGTGCCTCAGGAATTGGTCGGCATCTTTAAGGGCAGCAGGGGAGAGTTTTACCACTTGCTGTTTACCCTCACGACGTTTGGTAATCAGTTTTGCTTTCTCCATGGATTTAAGGTGCTTTGAGATGGCGGCATAGGTCAATTTATAAAATTTCGCAATTTCTCCAACGGTTAGTTCAGCGTTTTCCAGATGCCGCAAAATATCTCGGCGAGTAGGGTCGGCCAGGCAGCTGAAGATAGAATTGAGGCGAAGCGTATATTCAACCATATAGTTGAATGATACTGCAAAAATTAATTCAGGTCAACCACAGTTATCCCCATCCTGAACCGCTGTATCAATGAAAGTTGCATAAAAAGTATTCCAAGATAGAGTGCTTTGGGGGACGTATTTTTTGTTGAGATAGGGTAGTATGAATTGACAAATCATATTTTTTCTGGTACAGTATCCAGTTTTCTGCGCGTCAGAAAATCTTTTACATATCAGGACGGTGCCGAGTATTCTGACTGGTTTTTCAAACGTTTAGAATACTCGGCGCCTCTGCCGGACAATGACTCTCAGCCTTGAGGTGGATAATGAAGCTGTTCGTTGAAGGGAACTACTTCAAACGTGTAATTTCCATGATGATGACCTGCCAGTTCTGCCACATACTGTGCCACAGCGTTGAGTCCGGTAACCGCGACGGCGCATGCAGTGACACGGCTCTGCGCTACGCCAAGGTGACGACACTGGTCTTTTGCCATCGTTCCGTCGGCCTGCTTATAGTGCTGCGCTACACCGAGAAGATCGCAGCCAATGGGCGCTATTCGGCGCGGTGGAGTGTTGAGCTGCAGCAGCTCGACATCAAACCAGAGGGCGAATCAATTTCCCCTCACCTCTGCCGCTGCCGAGGTTTCGTGGTAGAGCACAGTCGCCCAGGTTCGGTAGCGAGCGGGATCGAGCTTGTCCAGCAAGGTGAAGCCGACGATGCGTACAATCGATACTACCCCTCCATGCTCGCCTGTGCGGTCCGCGAACTGATCGCGAGCGTGCGACACGCTGCCCGCAGCAGACTGGTTTCGATCGAGACGCTCGCGTTCCTGCCGCCCATTCGCTCGTTCCCCGATTCCGCACCGCGCTTCTTTGCGGAGCTGGCGAAAAGCGGGCTTCAGGACCACGTCGAGTCGCCCCTTCTCTTTCCTCGTTAGCGTTCCGCCTTCACCTCGTTCAGAGGTGGGGTCGCACAAAGCAGGCCCCATCTCCCTTTATTCCTAAAATAAATTTAGATATAAAGGGAGGGCCTGCTTTTTTGTATACCTAAAAGTATTGACAAAATGATCGAGCCTGGCTAGGATGTAGTGCTTGTTGTATGGCGTCAGTCATAGCGTATGCAAAGTGCTTTGTGACTGGCTTCATACACTTGGAGGGAAACATGCTGGTACCGGTTGGGCTGGTCCTAAGTTTTATGTTCGGCATCGAAATTGAGGGTGCGGGGCAAAAACCTGCCGCAACACCTGGTGAGCTGCTTGATGTGGCCCAAGGGGTTTTCGGTCGAACCTACAGTATCACAGACCTAAGCCTGGCCTATCACGAGCTTAATATGCATCTCCACTATGCGCTGCCGGAGATAGCTGCGCTTCGCGCGCTTGTCGCGCGCGGTATCAGGCAAGGAACGTTCGGCGAGCTCACCTTCAAGATCATCGATCGGTTAGGTGTACCCACGATCGACGTTCCGGTCTACCACTAGTCCGGCTACTCCACCTCACCAAAACCGGCCTCACTACCTTTGAGCATACCATGTGTGACTAAAGGTAGGGTCGGTTTTTTGTTCATCGATTCTTCATGTATGGTGGAATACTATTGCTCGGCATGCTATAGTTTTAAAAATAAAATACTATGCGTATTCTTGTTGTTGAAGACGAAGTAAAACTTAATAGAGGCTTGGTCGAAGGCTTGCAAAAACGCGGTTATACCGTTGATTTTGCGTTTGATGGTGAAGAAGGTGAAAAGATTGCCTGTATGAATACCTACGACATACTGGTGCTCGATATCATGATGCCCAAACGAGATGGACAAACTGTGTGTCGCAATTTACGCGCCAAGGGCAAGAAAATGCCGATTATTTTTTTAACGGCCAAAGATGCGATTGAAGATAAGGTGCTGGGACTAGACATCGGTGCAGACGATTATTTGGTAAAACCATTTTCATTTGAAGAACTGCACGCTCGTATTCGAACACTACTGCGCCGTCCAGCGCTTGCTGCAAGCGATATTTTGCAGCTCGATGATCTAGAGCTCGATACACGTTCGCAAGTCGTGACAGTCAAAGGAAATCAATTAGATTTAACGCTTCGTGAGTACGGACTCTTGGAATATTTTCTCCGCAACAAAGGCACGGTTATTACGCGAGACGATATCTTGGAACACGTTTGGGATCGTTTTTTTGATTCGCTCAGTAATGTTGTTGATGTACATCTAAAAAATTTACGTAAAAAATTACCTGAAAAATATGCTAAACGTATTCAAACCGTCTGGGGCAAAGGCTACCGTTTGGTTTAAAAATCGTTTCCAGTTTTCGCTTTGGAGACTCACTTTTTTGTATGCCGCTATTCTCGCGGTAATTCTTTTTATTTCCAGCGGCTTTATTTACAGTGCTTTTTCGAGTCGTTTGGAAAATCGTTTTCGAAACGAGCGACCTTTGCCGGTTGAGGTCGCAGCGATTCGTCCGCCTCCACCAACAGCCGAGCAAGTGCGTGCGGATTTGGTCCGATCAATTCTTGTTGTAAATGGCTTCTTATTTGTTGTGGCTGGGCTCTCGAGTTATGTGCTCGCGCACATTACGCTGCAACCACTTCAAGAAATGTATGATGGTCAGCGTACATTTTTTGGCAATGCTTCACACGAACTTCGCACACCGCTCAGTATTTTACAAATTGAATTAGAGAACGCGCTCGAGGACACTGCAAAAAATACCCCGGCATATGAACGTATCACCAGCCATTTGGAAGAGGTCGAGCGTATGAGTAAGCTCGTCAATGATTTATTAACGGTTTCGCGCTTTGATGAACATCACGCTCCAGAACAAAAAAAGTTTTCTCCAGTTGCCCTGGTTGCGCTCACGGAAATTATCGCGCAACGTTTTAATACTTTGGCTGAGCGCAATGCTGTGAAACTTGTTTTTACTGCACCGCCGAATGAAATAACTATTTTGGCTCAAGAAGATGTTGTGGCACAAACAATAACCAATGTGCTCAAAAATGCAATTATCTACAATCGCCCCGGAGGAAGCGTGACGATAGATATTGCCAAAACTAAACAAGCAGTTAGCTTGCGCATTGCCGACACAGGTGTTGGGATCGCTGCCAGTGACCTTCCTAAAATTTTTGATCGTTTTTATCGTGCCGAGACAAGTCGATCACGTCAAACAGGTGGAAGCGGCCTTGGTCTTGCGATCGTGCAATCTTCTATGCAGTACCTTGGAGGTAGTGTTTCGGTTGCGAGTGAATTGGGCGTTGGTACAACAATAACTCTGAATTTTCCTCTAAAAAAAGCTTCATAATCTCCTTCACACTTTCTTCATGGTGCGCTTGCTATAGTACGGGCATAATCAAGAACGACCTAACCCATGTGCACGAGGAACACTGAAAACGCGCTGCCTCATGAAGTACCTCTAGGGATATCTCCCAAGGACTTCAGCGCCTTTCACGAGAGCGTCCTCTTGATTCTGTTGCTAGAAACTACGTTGCTGTTTTCCTGGAAAACTATTTCTGGGTCAGCTTTCCCTCGCTCGTAACGATCGTACGCGCTTGGGGCTGAAGTAATCAGTAGTTTATTCTAGGTATTTATTATTTAACCTGTACATAGTATGAAGATTCCAAAAATGAAATATGTTGCTGCAACCCTCGCTTGTGCGCTTGCGCTCACGGCCGCTAGTGTTGGTATCACGCATGCGGCGACAGTGACAAATGGAGCACAACAAGATCCGATGAGCAGTCTGGTAGCTGCAATTGCCAAAAAGTTTAATGTAAGTACGACTGATGTACAAAGTGTTTTTGACGCTCAAAGAACTCAAATGGAAACAGCGCGTCAGCAGGAAGCGACTGATCGTATTACGCAGGCTGTGACTGATGGCAAGCTAACACAAGCACAGGCAACCACGTTGACTGCTAAGCTAAAAGAATTTGAAACATTCCATGCGAGCCTTAAAGGTAAAACTAAAGAAGAGTGTAAGGCTGCTATGGACACGTACATGGCTTCATTAAAGCAGTGGGCAGCGGATAACAATATCCCAACTGATTATTTGCCGCTCGGTGGTCCTGGAATGGGTGGTCCTGGTGGCCGAGGTCCAGGCGGGCAGGGTGGCCCAGGCATGAATGGCCAGGGTGGACGCGGTCAAGGTCCTAACCAGAATAGTCAGGGGGTGCAAAATGGTGCAACGAACGCTCCTCCTGTCGCTCGTTAAGTATTTTTAAAAATCCTCACGTTCACGCGTGAGGATTTTTTTGCTTTATCGTTCCCAATTAATAAGCCAGAGGGCAAGTCCGGCCAATCCGACGCCAACCCACTGGTGAAGCGAAAGTTTGGCATCTAAAAAGAAGTGTCCGATAACTGCGGTTACCACGGGATAAAGACCGGTAATTAAAACAATCGTCGAAAAATGGTGGGGCGGCGAGGTGCGCAGGGCGTGTAAGAGAAAGAAAAGTCCGCCCGATGACATGAGTCCCATGAGCGAGCCGGAAATGAAAGAACTGGTCGTGATTTTACTGAAATCTTTGAGTCCGCCCCACAATAAGAAAATAAGTGCGTTTAAAACAATAAGCGCCCCCATTTCAAAAAATAAGCTTATTTTTTCTCCATGTACATCGGTGGCGCGATCTCCAAAAATAGAATAGCCTGACCAGAGAAAAAGTGAAATAATAGAAGAGACAATCCAGCTCATAGGGTTAATATAAAATACTTTGAGAGTATACCATAGGCAGTGAGTAAAGTAGAGAAGCAAGAAACCACAACAGTGAGTTGTGGTTTTTGCGGGCTGGATTATTTATTGCTGTGGGTACCAGTTTACTAAAACTACTTCAATGTTTTTATTTTGTGCGGTGACGAGCTCTTTAAAGCGCACGACATCGGCCAGCCCGTCAGGTCCGCGATAATGATAGGGGTAGACTTGTTTGGGTTTGAAATCAAGTACTGCGCTGGCAGCTTCATCGACGCCCATAGTATAGGGTAGATTCATGGGTATAAATGCTAGATCGATATTTTCGAGCGCGCGCATTTCGGGTGTTGCTGCAGTATCCCCGGCAATATATGTTCGGAAGCCGTCTTTTTCAAGCACGTAGCCATTGCCCCGCCCTTTGGTATGTCGGCTGTCTGGTGATTCTGGCAAGTTATACATAGGAATGGCAGTAACGGTAAGCCCTTTTTCGATAATAGTTTGGCCGTTAGCGAGAACTATTGCCTTGGCGGCCAGATCAGGAGGGAGTAAATCTTTTACTGCTTGGGGTACGATCAAACTTGCAGTGTCTATAACGTTTTCAAGGGTGCTGGTATTAAAATGGTCGCCATGAATGTCGGTAACCAAAACTATCGTTGCGGGAGATTGGCCTGCAAATGCCGTTGCATCCCCAACAGGGTCGGTATAGATAACATTTTCTCCCCAGTTTAAAACAGCGGTAGCGTGTGAGATAGGGTGTACTTGTACGGAGGTAGGCATAGAGAGTTTGGTTTCCTCGGTTTTGTTACCTGGGTAAGTAAAAGCTGCGAGGGCGGCAAAGATAACGATGACTGATGCCACAACCCAAGCAAAAGATTTTTTCATACATGTGAAATTAAATAATTCATATTTTTAGTATAGGTTGGTATTGCAGAGACGTCAATAAAGTTTTGAGTCTCACATACTGAATTTTTAAAGTCGGTCAAATAAGAGCTTGAATAGCTTGCGTTGAAAACTAGCTAATTTTTGATGTTCAATAATAATCCCTGTTTCACTTTCAAAATCGACAATAGAAATTTTTGAGCCATAAATCATGAGCTGTATATTGTCGTCAAACAGAACGTGTTTAGGAACGGTTTTGACCATGCGTCCAATATCTTTGTCATAGGCCTTGGCGCGTTCGTCGCTCGTAATGACAAAACGTTGTAATTGCTTTTTATTGCGTGCTTCCAAAAAATGCGGCGGACGTAAACGCTCGATATTAGTTTTAGAGCTCCGTGCGCCATAACGATAATACACTTCGCCCGGTTCAAGGGTACTCACAAGGTCCCCAATAACACGCTGCACACCGCTGCGTCCTTCAAAGTATTGTACGCGCGGTCTGCTCCCGCGTTGTTCGTAGGCGGCTTTAAGGTCGTGTACTGAGTCGTCGATCGACGCCTTGAGCTGTTCAATATCAGAAATAAGACCATCAGGCGCAGCTGGAATGTAGTGTGTTCGTTTGCCCGACGTGCGTTTGGTCACGAGCCCGCGCGCTTCAAGGAGCGGTAGATTCTTGTAGATGGCTGGACGATGTAATCCTGACCTTCGTTCTAATTCGGCGATAGTAGAAGGTCCGTGCTCGAGGAGTGCGTGATAGAGCGCGGCAAGTTTTGGTGGTAACCCGGTCAGTGCTAAAAGTGTTGTAAGTTCCATAGTGTACTAAATAGTACATATTAAATATACTGCTATAGTAACGCATTATAGCCATAAAATCAAGGGTGAGTATGTGTTCACTACACTTTTTGTACTTTTTTAACAATTATATTGTTCAACAGAGTACACTTGTTTCAAAGGAGTACATATGACAACCATCGTTCGATCCGTTGCTTTTGGTCGGCATGGCCAAAGTGAGCAAAATCTTATCAAGCCAGAGAAGCAGGTTGTAACCCACGAGCAGCTCTCTCAGTTCAAGTCGCGTGATACCGGCGACCATCGGTTGACTGATAGGGGTGTCCGTGAAGCTCGGGCTCTCGGTGAACTGCTCCGCACGCTCAATCTGCAGTTTGATCTCCTGGTTACGTCTTCGTTCGTTCGCGCGCAGGAAACACTCCTTGAAACAGGTCTCTCAGGAGCGGTCGAAATTTCGCCTCTCCTCGATGAGCGGTTTTCTGGGGCACATGAGCCGCTTCTCAAGAGTGAAGTGGAAGAGTTCTATCCGACCGCTGAGCAGGATCGCAAAAATAAGGAGACCCGTTGGCGGCCAGAAAATGGTGAGAGCATGCGCGATGTACTCACCCGGGTGCTGCTGTGCATAGTACACCTCAACGAGCTCACGAAGGGGAACGGGGACATATTCATTGTCGCTCATTCACGCGTGATCGCTTCGTATATGTGGTGGGCAGAGCAGCTCGAGGATCACGAAGTGCCGAGTGCGGCAGATGCCAGTAGCGGAGACAAGAAGATTGCGAATGGGCAAGTGTTGCAGTACGGCTGGGCAGGTGAGTCGCTTCGCCCCACCTACAAACGTTCTTTTGTTCCGGGGTCGCCCGTTGATTTGCAATGGGTGCCACTGCCTCCAAGTTCGCGATTTCAGGTGCGCGACTTGCGGGCAATGGTAGATCGGTATCCACGAATTCTGTAATACAAAAAGGGTGTTGCCACGGCAACACCCTCGCTTCTTTTTAAAAAGTTGTATGTTGTGAATTAATTCAGTTCAATATCAATATGCCGCACCTCAGGCACACGTTCCTGAATGCGTTTTTCAATTTGATTAATTTTAGTTCCAATCAGGCGTGGAGCACGGTCGCTCATTTTAGTGCAAAAACGCACGAAGAGCGAATAGTCTTCACGTATTTTTTCAAATTCTTCTTTAAGCTCGCCAAAATTATTTATTTCTTTGAGGAGCTCTGTGCCATTAAATTCAATTTCACATTTAACGCGGTAGGTATTGATATCCAGGACCGATGATTTGAAGTCGATTACTTTTTCAATAGCCGGTTCCGCATTCAAGAGTTCAATAACTTCTTGCTCCATAGCGTGTGGCATCGCTTTTTCTAATAAGAATTCACGGTTTTTGATAATGAGCAAAATTGCAACGCACGCAAGTAAAAAACCGATAATGATAGAACTCAGCGCGTCCCAAATAGCACTGCCGGTGAGTGCGGTGAGCGCGATGCCCGCAAGCGCAAAAAGTAAACCGAGCACAGCAACACCATCTTCGTAAACGACAGCGAGTGTGGTGGGGTCACCGTGACGAATGATTTTAAATACCTTGGTTTCGGCGGTGTGTTCCTTTAATTCTTTAATAGCAAGTGCGAGGGTAATGCTTTCAATAACTAAAGCGACTATTAAAATGATGTAGCTAATACCATTTGTGGTAATTGGTTCGGGTCTGAGTAGGGCAGTTATACCGTGATAAATAGTAATTCCAGCGCCAACAAAAAATATCCCGCATGCGCTGATGAGTGACCAAAAAAATCGTTCCTGTCCAAATCCGTAATAGTAATTTTTGTTAGCTTTACGTTGTGATCGTTTGATCCCGACCATGAGGAGGGCCTGGTTACCCGTGTCGGCAACACTATGAATCGCTTCTGAGAACATGGCAGGCGATGCGGTGAGCGCAAAGCCGGCCCACTTCATGGCGGTAATAAAAGCGTTGCCAGAAAGCGCGGCAATAACAGGGAGTAGCCCAATAGGTTTTGAAGAAGACATGTGTTTCAGGCGCGTGAGTAAGCAGGGTTATTTCTTTTCAGTAATTTTTCCATCGAAATGTTCAGTATCTGCTTCGGCTTCTGCTTTGGTTTTGTGTACAACTCCGTCGCGATGGTGTGGGGGCATGTAGAGTGTGTACAGCTTCATGGATGTTTCACCGGTGTTGATGATGTTGTGTTTTGTTCCCGAGGGGACAATAATGGCGCTGCCATCTTTGATCGGGTGTGAAGTGCCATCGAGCACCGCTTTGCCCATTCCTCCTTCGACGCGTAAAAATTGATCAACATCATGAACCTCTTCACCAATCTCTTCGTGGGGAAGAAGCGACATGATTACTAATTGGCTGTTTTTGTCGGTGTATAAGACAGTTCGAAATGTGTCGTTTTCAAGTGACAATTTTTCAATATCAACAACGTATCCTTTCATATGTTTTACGGTTAATGAGTATGTCTGAACAGTACCACGCGGTAGTAATTTACTCAACTGGGGGGCTATTTCTTACGGTGCATCCCACCCAGCAGCAAGGGCGATTTTTATGGTAATTAAAAAACGTTATTTAAAACGAATGGTCTCTAAAACTTTTTTGAACTGCTCCATGGTTATATCCTTTTCATAAAAAGACAGATAAGCCGCTTTAAATTTTTTACTACCGGGCAACTTAAAGAGAGCTGCGAATCTTTGAGGAATGATTCGTTCTCCGTCGCCATAATTTTCTTCTTTTTTCCGATCAACCTCTTGATATAAATCGATAATGACAAAATCTTCACCATCAACTGTATAAACACTTATCGGATGAATTTCTCGCGGCCCGTCAGAAGTACGAGGTGTTTCGCTGGTACCTAAAAAATAACGTCCGTTTTTAACAAAAAAATCGTGCACTTCAAAGCCTGCTTCACCGCCAGAAGAGTAAAACTCTGATTGACTTCCTAGGTAGATGGGGCCAAGTACGCCCTCATACCAATAAGTATCTGTTCTTCCATCGCATCTGTCGCCTGGTTGTGTGCAGTCGTGAAAGATAAGTTTCGTGTCTTTTGTTTCAACGGGAACTTTAATGCTAAAACCCATTTCTTCAACATGGTACTCATGCCAACCTGAAATAGGGCTGTTGAAAGCAGCTTTAAAGTCCGGTTCGTTACTTTCGGTCTCGGTTGGTACAATCGGGGTAGGTGTGCCTGTAGGTGTTTGACCCGGTAAGGAGCATCCGCTGACCACAAGACAGCTGCCAATGAGCACTAAAGATAAAATTTTATTCATAAAATAATTTTTAAATAAATTGAAAATCCACTTAAATTAAGAATTCCTGCTTATAAAATTAACTGCATCGTAACACTACGCTAAACAAGCTTTTCGTCCAATGAATTGCCCCGGCTTTTTGATCGAACCAGCTAATTCGGCGTTGACGATTAGAGACCGTTTGTATTATGTCTGACTAACTTTAAATCTAAGTACTGTTCTTAGTTTTTCTGGCGCAACTCTTCGGGCGTCTGATAAATAAATTTCGCGGTGCAACTTAGATTGCCGCTGTAGATTATTTTCAGCGCAAAAATTTTCCATCTGCGCAAAACTGGCCGGTTCATTGTCGTAGCTTCCTGCGTGGAGCATTTGGACGCACTCACTCTCTTCAATCGTTTCAAATACAACTTGGTCAAGCAACGGGTTTGGTTTTTTATTTTTAGTCCGTTCTATTATTTCTCTGGCAAAATCCGGTGTTACAAAGTCTGGCTGACGAATCATGAGGTTAAAAACAAGCGTGTCCTTGTCTAATTTTCCAGTGTGTTTTTTCTTGGCTTCGTCGGTAATATCCCAAACACCTTCTAGCGGGTAGACGGCGTACTCAAAATACGTTGGCGGAGCAATGTCGGCTTTGGGCGACATTTTTACACCGTAAGCAAGTGAATATAATACTCCAATGTAGTCCGCAAAAAAAGCATCGTTGGGGTTGCCTTGCCCCGTAATACTAAAAAAATTAAAAGCGGGAATCTTTATAAATTCTGGTTTGGCTTTAGGAAGATAGAATTGCTTTTCGTGTTTTTTCCATTCGTGTTTCATGTGAATGTTGTTATAGTGCTCTTCGTTACTGTTGCCGCAAAATCTTTTCCATTGTTTTCCCCTTTGCCAGTTCGTCGATTAATTTATCGAGGTAGCGGATTTCGCGCATGAGTGGTTCTTTGATGTCTTCAACTCGAATGCCGCAGATACTACCTGTGATCAAGGTCCGGGAAGGATTTAATTTAGGAGCTTTTGCAAAAAAGGTCTCAAAGTCGGTCTGATTTTTTATTTCAGCTTCTAGTTTTTTTTGAGTATACCCGGTTAGCCAGCGGATGATTTCATCAACTTCGGTTTTGGTGCGTCCTTTTCTTTCTGCCTTGGCAATATACAGCGGGTAGACTCGGGCGAAGCTCATGGTGTAGATTCGATGTTTTTCCATAGTTTTAAAACTGTATCATGCATTTTAAATTTAATCTATAGAAAATACCACCTAAATTCGGTGGTATTTTCGTCGGCTCCCGGGGCTCCGATCGAACCAGCTAATCCTGCGTTAACAGTTTGAACAACAGCACGCTGGTAGGGTTTGAGATATAGGAGCCGTTGCTCAAGCGAAAAGATAGGGCTTGTTATGTTGCTAAATCATAAGCTAAGGTGAGCCCTTTATAAAATTGTTTTAAAGAGGGGTATGGCTTGACTGGAAGGTGAATATATGGTATATACCCTTGTCCTATTAATAGCGCGTTGGAGGATTCCATGAAGAAAATGAGTGCTGTTTTTGGGCTGGCCATCCTGTCCGCTCTCGCTCCCACAGCTTGGGGCAGGCCCAAGCAGGATGTCAATGTCGTCGTGGGCGGGGACTGCGGTGATCGCATCGCCATCCAGACGACATCGGGCCAGACGCTGGCGCAGAAGACTGCGGAGATCAAGATGGTGGGCCAGACCGTGGACGGCTGCGCGTCCACCTTCGATCTCAAGCTCGCCCCGGGCAGGTATCTGTTCGTCTGCTGGGCGTCGAACGGAACGCCGGCGGGAAGGGGTAGCTTCGAGGTCACCCAGGACCGTTACCGCTATGATGAGGGCTTCTGCTCGCACTAGCCGTCGTCCGTCTTCACCGTCCGCCATCGTTTTTTCAACCCTTCCCACTTCCGAATGCTCGGCGGATGGGATTTGCAAAGCAGGCCCCATCCACCATTACTTGTAGTTTAGATAGAAGTAATAGTGGAGGCCTGCTTTTTGTTTTGTATTTTTTTAAAGTAATTTCAGCTCCCGGGGCTGGGATCGAACCAGCGAAATCCACGTTAACAGCGTGGCGTTGTACCGCTCAACTACCCGGGAATAAATTGTTTGTGTCTACTGCTTAATTAAAAAGACTCTCCAAAGGGAGAGTCCTATTTTTTGATAAGAAAACTCGCCCTAGTTCAAACAAGGATTATTATTGCGATTATTATTGTTGGCAAATTTTTTCATATGACAAGTATACTGCGTTTTATGTGACTCGTCAAATCACCTTATTTTTTTAATAATTGGTACAATAATTTTTGTAGCCTGCAATAACGTCGGCCGCAGTAGCGGGTCACTCAGAGTCATCTGCTCGGCGGTTTTGAGTAGTGCTTGTTTGGTTTTTTTAGTAAGTGAAGCGGTTGCTTCTGTTAAATATTTTAAACATACGCCGAATTGATATACCATCTCGGCCGGGCGAATAATGCTCGGGTTAGGTTTGTTGGCACTAATGAGTTCTCGTACTTCCGGCGGGTGGTACTCAGGGCTGCGCGGATAAAAACGAATATTAATAGTCGTATTGGCCAAGTAGAGTCCCTCGGGGTCAATGAGGAGGCCGCGTTTAAGGACTCCGTTTTTGTACTCGCCCATAAGCTGGGCGATTTTTATATCTTGGAGTACAAGTCCGTGCTTAATCAGATGGGTCGCCCCGAGCATGCAATCCTTGAGAAGTTTGAGAGCGTCAGCTGTAGAGGGTCGTGTTGTAAGTATGTCAGTCGCAGCGTAAAGGCCGCTCAGTTCGGGCACCAGCAATATATTTGCTTCATGATCATACCCCAGAATTGGTATGACGTGTTTGTTTCGGGGCAGTGCAGTATATTTTTCAAGTGCTTTGATGTATGCAGCGCTATTTTGTTTGCCAGAATTTTTATAGGCACGCCGTTCGCTGCGAGCGATCATTTTGTGACCGTTTAAAGTTATCAGGCGGATAAGGTTGCTGTGGCCCGGAATAGAAGAAACCGCCACAGCTATGCGATCAGCATTGCCAATGCCAGTTGTCATTGTGTGCACGATTTTTCTTCGTACGTAGTGGTTGGCTTTATTTTTGAGACTCAGCAGGATTGTTTGCCAGATAAATTCAGTAATACTCTTCGAGGTAATGCTGGGTAGCTTGGCGTGTGCGGCAAGTTCAGCTTTAATTTTTTGATGAATGAGCGGAATGTCTTTTTTTGTAAACAACTGCAGTGAAGCAAGCTCGTTATATAAAAATGTCGCAAAAGAATTGGATCGGATTTGCTGGAGAAGTTGTTTTTTTGTATGAGTTGCGAGACTGTCTATTTTTTGGTGTGTAGCCGCAAGTACCGGCGTGCTCATTTTTTCCATAACACCATTATCAGCACCCCAGAGAATAAGAAAAGCGCTTCTGTCCCGAAAAAGTTTTTTGTTGTCTCGAATTACCCTGGTTGCTTCTGTTGCGAATGCGTCTAAGCACTTCAAAAATGCTGCCACGTCATTAGGTTCAAATTGAGGTGTGGCTGTAAAACGGTGCTCGTGGATGTGAAGATTATTTTTTGTGGCATGCATCATAGGCACTTACAATTCTATAGTGAGTGTAGTATACCCGGTTGCCTTTAATTGGTACAATTTGGCTAAAAAATGGATAAAAATGCCATTGACAAAATCGCTTTTTTGTGCTATACTAAGTCCATATTAACCTAACATACTTCGTATGTCCTTAGAAAATGGACTCCCAAAAGAAGTGGTCACGGGTGAAATCGATACCGATGCAAAACCGATTGATCAGCAAGACACACTGATACTTGGTGCAGATACCGAGGTCACAGGGGCTCCGGATATGGGTGGAGACAACGAAGCTGGTCTTCCAGCTGAAGGAGACGAAGTATCTTTGGCAAATTTTGAAGGTAACGAAGTGCGTGGCAATGGATCTGCCTTAGACCGTATTAAAGATGCTACAAAACGAAGAAAGGAGAAAGTAGGCTCTAAATTGAGAGGTACAGTAGGAGTTTTAGGACGAAGTGCTAAAATGATTGGTGAAGTAGCTCAAGTAGTTATATTAGCCCCCGACGTTGCTGGCAAAGAAGCTTTGTATGCTGGTGGTCGCGGGATTAAAAAAGGTGCCGAAGTAACCGCTGATGTTGCAGTTAAAGGCGCTAAAGTAGCCGCTAAAGGTGCTACAATAGCTGCTGGTGCCGCAGTTTTTGGAGTAGCTGCTACAGCCTACGGCGGATATCGCGTAGGTAAATTTGCTGTTCAAAAAGGTGGTGAAGCCGCTATGGCGGGTGGTCGCGCTGTCAAAAAAGGCGCTGAAGCGGTTGGAGATGTTGCGGTAGCTGCTAAAGTAGCGGTGGTAGAAAAAGCACTTGAAAAATGGAATAGCGCTACTGAATTGGCTACAAAAGCTGCTGAATTTTGCTCTGACAAATATGAAAGCGCCAAGGATGGTTTTTTCTCAGCTATTAATAAATTACGTCGGGCAATGGTTGAAGTACAGGCAAATGCCCTCGGTGCAGTAGAGCAGAAGAGCGCCGAATTAAGAAAAAAACGCGAAGAACGGGTTAAGCAGCTTGACGCGCTTATTAGTCTTACAGATTTTTTTAAGAAGGCAGAAGCACCTTCTGTGACTGATGAGCTTGATGCTTATTTTGCAAAATAAACTACATAATTTTTCTTCTCTACTCTTACATAATCACTATGGCAACGCTAACCATTACTAAAGACCAGGTCATTGCCCAAATTACCAGCCTCACGCTTGAAGAAGATTTCAAGCAGGAATTACTTGAGTATGTAAGTAGTGCGCCAGAACTCACCGCCGAAATGGTTCGCGAAATCAAAGCAAAAATTCAGGGTAAGATCGACGACACCTTTGAAGAGCTCGGAGTTACTATCGACGAAAAGAATCCTGAATATGTACAAGCTTATCAGACAATGCTGAAACAAATGGATGCTGCAGACAAAGAATATGATAGCGCCATAGAGAAAATCGAAACACATACTGGTAACGATGCAGCTGCTGCAGTTAAGGAGATTGATGCGATTGATCTTGAGGCGGCTAAACAAAATGTTTCAGCTTCATAAAATACCATTAAAAAACGGCCTCGATACTCGAGACCGTTTTTTGTTAATCGCAATACTTCTTATTCTTTTCTGCGGGTCAAACGCCAGTGAAAGGCAAAAAGCGGGATGCCGACAACGAGCATAGAAATGTCACGGACGAGGTCGCGCTGACGTTGGCTCACGCGATTTTCTTCGTCAGATTTTTTGGCGTCAAGTGCGGCAGTCGCGCAGTCTTTACCTTCATAGGTGGTTGTGGCGCCAGGCAGGCAGGGAGTAGTGGCAGGATAGTAGGTGTAACTGTCGGCTTTGGTAAAGATGAAAGTTTTTAGAACAATGTTTAGTAAATCAACAGCAGAGATTACCAGCATCATGAGCGCAACAAATGAAACAAGATAGAGATATAATGTTTTGATGAGCGCTACTTTGTTGGTCGTGGGGACAGTGTTGTCCATAAAAAGTTTGCTTAAAGAATAAATGATTATAAAAATAATGATGAGTACGATTAGCAGTCGACCGCCAACAGCAATAAGAGAAAAAATATCTGCTTCCATATCTTTGCGTACTATACAATTTTGCAAGAGGGGAGGGGCGCGGCCGATCCCCCAATCGGCCGGTGAAGGCTAGGCAGCCTGCTTAATCACGTACCCTTCGTCGTCGATCTCGACGCCGAGGGTATCAGTCGTGTGCGAGAGTGGAATGTCGGGAGTGGCGAGGCGCCCCCGGTAGCGCTGCCAGAGTCCGTAGAGCCAGTCGGCCCAACGCCACAAGGTGCTCACTTCCCAGTTGAATTTTTCGTTGCGCTGGTGATGGCGCTTGTGTGGGGTTGTTACCCTCACCACGTAGCGCGCCCAGAGTGTGCCGACTTCTGGCTTGTAGGAACTGCAGTGCGCCAGGTAGTGCATCTCCTCTTCCCAAAGGACTCTGAGAAAGACGAAGGTGCAAATGTCGGCCGCCGCAACCAGGGGAAAACTGGTGAACGTGCTCAGGAGCACGCCGATTCCAGTGAGGCCGAATACGACCAGGAGTGCGGCCATCAGCGGAATAAAAATCCACTCCACACGGGCTTGTTTCCGGTGGTGAAGCCGGTGATGCCGGGCAGAGCTTGTGTCTGGGAGCTCGATAGTGTAGCCCCAGACAGTGATAGTCCGGGGTAGGTGGTGGAGTCCGTATTTGTGCGCGAGAAGCTCCGTAGGCGAGACGAAAAGCACCAGAAGTGCGAAGAGCAGGGCCTCCCACCACTGCAATGAGCCAAGGCGGGCTCGAGTCCAGATCCACCAGCAAGCGCCGGTAAGGAGCAAAGCTGACGTAAAGCGCAGGAACACAACGCCCTGCACCTCGAGAAGCGTTCTCGGTTTCGGGTTCTGTCGACGCGGTTTTTGTAGCATGACAACCTCCAGGTAGTTTTTTCCGTTGAGGAAAAAAGCCGTCTTAAAAAACAACTCTTTTCCTTAACGGAATTTTTTAAAGAACTAGCGGATGCCAACAAGTTTTCGGACGTCCTGCATGGTTTTAGCTGCAACTTTTTGCGCCTTAACTGCCCCGTTTGCGAGGATGGCTTCTATTTCTTTGGGGTTAGCCAAAAGATCGCTCCGACGAGTACGGAAATCTGCAAAGTAATTGGCGATAGCAGTTGCCAATTCTTGCTTGAGGTCTCCATAACGGATCGTACCATTTTTCTCCGCTTTGGCAAGTGTTTCATAGGTTTCGCTACTGCCAAATTGTTTGAGGAGTAACAAAAGATTTTGTACGCCAGGAGCAGCTGCTCCGCCTTCGGTTGCCGTTACGGCTTTTTTAAGCTTCGTTTCAATCTGCTTTTGATCTTCACACAGTTCAATCACATGCCCGGCGCCGAGCGATTTGCTCATTTTTTTAGTTGGCTCCAAAAGGCTCATTACTTTTGGAATTTCGGTAAGCAGATGTTTGGTTTCAGGAAAGTACTCGCCATAGCGTTTGTTAAATGCGCGAGCAATAACGCGAATGAGCTCGATATGTTGCACTTGATCTTGGCCAACCGGTACAAGCGTTCCATGGTACAAGAGCACATCGGCAACCTGGAGAATAGGGTAGGTGAGCAGTCCGGCATTAATATTTTTTTCCTGATGCGCTGCTTTGTCTTTAAATTGGGTCATGCGTTCAAGTTCGGCAACCGGCGTAATGCAGTTAAAAACCCAAGCCAATTCGGTGTGCTCAGGGATATGAGATTGTACAAAAAAAGTGACGCGATCTGGGTCGACACCAAGGGCTATGATTTCGGCTGCCAGGTTCAAGATTTTTTTACGACGATCGTCAGCAGTATCTTGGCCGGTAAGGGAGTGGTAATCAGCGATGAAGAAAAAGCATTCGTATTTGTCGCTGTTTTGCAGTTCCACCCAATTTTTAACAGCTCCTAAATAATTGCCAATGTGGAGGTTGCCGGTCGGTTGGATGCCAGAAAAAATAACAGGTTTGGTCATATGGAGATGGCTATTCAAGAATGTCGGTTGCAGTTGTAAGTAAGGTAATCTTTTTGGTAGCGAGATTGAGCGCATATGGCCCGGTCTGCATAGCGGAAGCTGAACTGTAGGTATTGGTCATAGTAAAATAGACGGTTTTGAGATCTTTACTGATGCTATCAAACAAAATGGTGAGGGTTGGAGCGTTCGTTGGAAGCGCAAAACCAAGTTTGTTATTTACCATAATGCCTTTGGTTGGTTCGTAGGCAAGATCGATAACGCTTTTGTTAGGAAGGGTGATGCCAAGTGTGGTGGTTGGGTGCACGTATTGGACTTTGATGCTTGTTACTGTGTTTGCGGCAGTATCAACATAATGAAATTCTTCGGTGCCATTAAGCCCGTCTTCGTTTGGAAGAATGTAGACGCGCGCAACTGTGGGTACTGTGGTTGTGGTAAGCGTAACGGTAGCCGCGCCGCTGTACAGATTAATTGTATCCGACAAGATTTTTTCACCAGCCGGGGTCTGCAGTGTCAGTTTGCCGCTGATAATGGAGTTGAGCGCCAATTTGCCAGTAGGTGTTTGTACAATTTTAGGTGACAGTGCTTTGTTGGCAGCGCAAAACGCCCCAAAGTCAGGGTTGGTATCAGGATTTTGAGTTGTTTGACGTAATCGAAGCGTATCCAAAGCTAGTTTTTGATTAGCAAATTCTTTTTGATATAAAATATAATTTTCTTGTAAGGCGTTTTGGAACAAATCGTGTTCCAAGTTGTAAACAATTGCCCCGCTCACGACCGCAGTAATGAGCATGGTGGCGAGAAGCGCCGACCCCCGTACGTGCTTATGCATATTTTAGTAATGATATTTACGTCCATCCGCGATCATCATAGCACGATACAGCTGCTCAAGCAAAAAAACACGGGCCATTTGATGAGTAAACGTGAGGTTTGATAATGAGAGGGCAAAACCACCAGGTCGTTTGCCGATACCGAGTATGGTATCGTCGAGTCCGAGCGGACCACCGATAATAACGGTGAGCGCATGAAATTCTTCGCGCCACGTCGTCATAAGGGTGGAAAGCTGTACGGAATTCATGGCGCGGCCCCGTCCGTCAAGCACCAGAACAAAAGTATTTTTAATTTTTTCGAGCGTCTCCACGATCTTGTCAGCTTCGCGAGCTTTAATGAGTTCGGGTGGATCTTTTTCATTAAAACTCTCTTCTTTAATTTCGTGAATAACAACTTCGGCCCACGGGGAAAGGCGTTTCAGATATTCAGCCTCGGCTTCTTGCCAATACGATTCTTTAAGCCGGCCAATAACGATAAGATGAAGGGTGGTCACAGTAATGTGTTAGGTAGTATGCCGACTACTGTACGATATGTAGCCCATTTAAGCAAGCCAATTTATTTGTGATTTTTTTATAAAAATGGTATTGTAGACTCATTATTTTTAAGTATTTTTTGTGGCAGGTCCTAGCAAAGGAGGCGGCAAAGGGCATGGGGGCGGACACGGCGGTGGACACAAAGGAGGAAAACATGGTGAGCCCGGCGCCGGAGGTCATAAAGAACACGCTCCTAAGGTGGAGGAAAAGTTTAGTGCTGTAAAAATGATGGCCGATGACGGTTATGTTAAGTTTGTAGAGGCCTATGCTGCTGCCAACAAGCTCGATACAGCGCTTCTCAGTATCGACGATAAACAACTCGAAGCGATCTGGAAAAAATATCTCATCAAACAGGCTGCCCTTAAAGAATTCACCGATTTCTATGCCGGCGTTTTAGAGGCAGATGTTGGCATTGTTACTAAAGCTGAGCCTGAGTCAAATAAATTTCTCGCCGAGGTCGATGCGCACTTGGCAGCAATGGCTACAAAAAATGGTTATGACCCAGTAAAAAAATTACAAGCAATTAAAAAGATTACATCGTTGCAAGGACAGTCTCAGATAGACATGATTCAGAAATCAGGTCTCGAAGCAGAATATTTTCCTTTGGGTTTTGTTGATGAAAATCGTCTTCATGAAGATGAGCGGAATTTGACTTTGGTGGCAGATCGTTTACAGATTAAAAAAGACCTGGAAGCCATAAAGATACATTCTTTAACCGACCCTTTATTTGGTAAACTTCTTGAAGTTTTTAAAAAAAAGAAGCTCAAAAGAGTTGAAGATGAGATGGCTACCTTCGGAATAAGCCTCGAAGATCCCACGCTTGATGGAACCGATAAGATTAAAAAAATAACTGAAGAAATTCATCACTTTAAACATGCTCAAGAAGCCGTACGTGAGGCAAAACATACGCTTGAGCACGAGCTGGAAGTGCATGTGGGTGGAGTTGTAGACGCGAACAAGTCCGGACAGCTCGCAAAAGCCCAGGAGCGCTTGAAAAAACTGGATAGGATTTTGGTTGCCGATCGTAGTGAACAATTGGCTACCATCAAGGCGATTGGTCAAAAAGACAGGTATATAATCCCTGGATCGCAATTAAATTTTGCGCTGCGTGATAAGATAGATCTGAAAAAAATAAAACACGACATTGTCCAGCTTAAGGCAGCACTTACTGAACACGGTTTGCATACCGAAGCTTTGCCTGATGTGCAGCAAAAAAAGGAGAAGCTAGAAAAACTTAAGAAGCATTTGTTAGAATCCAAATTAGGTGCACGTACTGCTTTGCAGGTCGCGCAGGAAACTTTGTTTGAAAAACTCGCCTGGCTTATGTCTGAAGAGCATGTTCTCGCCCAGGAGAGTAAGGATTTAGTTGATCAAGAACGAGCTTGGAATGAAGATCGTGCTCTAGCTTTGGGTCGTCAAAAAGCTCTTGAAGCACAAATTTTACCCCGTCTAAAAAATTGGGCAGAAGAAAATGAGCGGCTTGAAAAATATAAAAAAGATTTAAGAGAAGATCCGCCCGACGACCCGGCAGAGGAAGCTGCTGAGGCAGCAGTTTTAAAAGAAGAAGAAAGAAGATTAAAACAAGAAAAAAATGCTATCGACCTGCTCAGCAAAAAAAATAAAAAAGAGGAAGATCAAATCGCAAAAGCTCGTATTCCCTTGGATGAAATGGCAAAAAAGCAAGATCGTCTAGCGGAGGTGGTGCGCCATTATGAAAAAGCTAAAAAACATACCTCAATAGAGTATCTCCCTCCGGGAAGCTCGCAAAAATCATTCAGTGATGTAGTGGAGCGAGCAAAAAATATTCGAGAAGAACGTGTTCAGAAGAATATCGAGATTGCCATTGACCTTCTTTCAAAGACAGAAACTACTGAAAAAGCGTTTTCGATCGCTTTAGATGCTTTAAAATTATCACCGCAAGAACGGAAACGGTTGCTTAAAGTAGAGCTGGTTAAAGCTCAGGCATTACCAATAAGTGTGGTACGTCAACGCTGGCTTGCCGAGGCGATTAAAAAATGTAATCAGTAAACTATGGATATTTCTGCTGAAGTTGACAGGTTGGTTAACCAAGAAAAATGGGATGAAGCGCTTGTTCTCCTCGGCCGTTCGCTTGAAGAAACACTCTCTCCAGAAGAGCATTCGGCTCTAGCAGTAGAACTAGCGCTGTTGTACCTTAAGATTAATAGTGTCCTGACGGGTAATTATCTCGATAGAACAAGTGAGATTGATGCGCTTGTTCAAGAGATCGAAGCTAAAGAACGAGAAATTGACAACGAAGTAGCGGTGGCTAAGGTTAAAGAACATATTAGCTCTCTGACTTCATAACTTTTTATAAAAAAGAGCTGGAAATTATTCCCAGCTCTTTTTTAATTCGAGAAAACGATTTTCTTTGATTGCTGTTCGCGTCTGCTCCATAAGGTTGAGCAGGAAGGAAAGGTTGTGAATACTTGCGAGGCGCAGCGCCGTCATTTCATCGGCATCAAAGAGGTGATGCAGATAGCTGCGGGTATAATTTTGGCAGGTAGAACAAACGCAAGCTCTGTCGATCGGTGCTGTGTCGCTCGCAAATGAACCGTTGGTAATATTGAGCCGATGTTTTTTAGCGGCGTCTTTGGTATAGAGCATGCCGTGCCGGGCGAGACGCGTCGGCGCAACGCAGTCGAACATGTCGACACCGTGCTCAATTGCGACCAGTAAATCAAGCGGGGAAAGACCTACGCCCATGGCGTAGTGGGGTTTGTCTTCGGGAATAAGTGGAAAGACCCAGTCGAGGATTTCTGCCGTCGCAGCCATATTGTAACCGATTGATTCGCCGCCGATCGCAATACCGTCAAACGGGAGACCTCCAATAAACTTGGCAGATTCTTCACGCAGGTCACGGTGGACTGCCCCCTGAATAATGCCGAATAAAAATTGGCGATAGCCATGGTGACGGGTATTTTTTTGGTGTTCGTCAATGCATCTCTTGGCCCACGCGTGCGTTCGGTTGAGGGCTTTGCGAGCATATTCTGGTGTGGCATCATCCGGAGTACATTCGTCAAACGCCATGATAATGTCAGCGCCAATTTTGTGTTGGATATCGACCGCGCTCTCGGGAGTAAAGACGTGCTTAGAGCCATCAATGTGCGAAGTAAACGTAACACCATTGTCAGTAATGGAAACTAATTTTCCTTGGTCCTGCACTGCTTTTTTTTCTTTTTGTAGACCGAGGCTAAAAACCTGGAAACCGCCACTATCGGTGAGGATCGGTCGGTCCCAATTCATGAATTTATGAAGGCCCCCTTGAGCGTCAAGTACCGCTTCGCCTGGGCGAAGGTGCAGGTGATAGGTATTACCTAAAATAATCTGAGCATTGATATTATGTAAATCGGTCTGGTCAAGTGTTTTGACCGTGCCTTGCGTTCCGACAGGCATAAAAATAGGCGTTTCGATATCGCCGTGATCGGTGTGCATGATGCCGGTGCGTGCTTTGGTGGCGCTATCTTTGTGCGTAATTTCAAAAAAAGGTTGATTCATACGAGCACAATACTAAGCTATCTTGCCGCTGTTGGCAAGCCATGATACTTTAAGACGGCTATAGAAATTTTTCTCTATGATCAACTTCGATCACGAACTTAATAGTGAACAGCTTGATGTCATTCGAGGCGGTGACGGCCCGTGTTTAGTGTTGGCTGGAGCCGGGAGTGGTAAAACGCGCACGATTACGTATCGCGTAGCGTATTTACTCGAACAAGGGGTACATCCTTCTCAGATTCTTTTAGTTACGTTCACCAACAAAGCAGCCCGCGAAATGAATGAACGGTTGCAATCACTCACCGGTACAAAATTACCGTGGTCAGGTACGTTTCACCATATTGCGTATCGACTCCTCAAAATTCATGCCGTGCTCTTGGGATACAAAAATAATTTCAGCGTTCTTGATAGTGATGATAGTAATGCGATCATTAAGACGTGCGTCAAAAATGTAAAACAGGTAAGTAAAAAATTTCCTTCGGCCAGCGTTATTCACTCGATTCTTAGCTACGCCAAAAATACGGAGATGGCTTTGGAAGAAGTACTGGAACTTAAGTATCCGTCGTGGCTTGCTCTCGCGGAAGACATCCAAAATGTTGGTCGCGAATATGAACAAAAAAAGAAAGAGGGGAATGCGATGGATTTTGACGATCTCTTGTACAATGCGGCTGTGCTGCTGAATCAACCTGACGTACGTAAAAAATATGCCGAGCAATTTAAGTATATTTTGGTTGATGAATACCAGGATACGAATAAACTCCAGGCATCACTCATCAATCGGTTTGCTTCGGTGCATAAAAATTTATTAGTCGTCGGCGATGATGCTCAAAGTATTTATTCGTTTCGCGGCGCGGACATAAATAATATTTTAGAATTCGAGCAAGATTACCCGCAAGCAAAAATTTTTAAACTGGAAACTAATTATCGATCAGTCGCGCCGATTCTTGAATTGGCTAACCAGGTGATTGCTAATAATACCAAGCAGTATCAAAAGCAGCTCAGAACTATTAAAAACGAAGGTGAGCGCCCGGAACTCAGGCCGCATGTTGACCAGGGGTCGGAAGCGAGTTTTGTGGTCAAAAAAATTGAAGATCTTTTGGATGCCGGTACGTCGCCGCGTGAAATTGCCGTACTTTTTCGAGCTTCCCATCATTCGCAGCGCCTGGAACTTGAGCTGTCGCGGTCGGGGATTTTATATGAATACCGAGGCGGTCTTCGGTTTTTTGAACGCGCACACATCAAAGACGTGCTTGCGTATTTACGCGTAATTGATAACCCGGTTGATACCGCTGCGTGGCTGCGTATATTGCTGCGCGAAGATGGTATTGGCCCGGCTGCGGCCGACAAACTGATCGTAGCGATTCGCCAGCTTGATTCATTCGATAATTTGGAAGGATTGGGAGCAAGTATCTTGGGCGCTAAAGCGCGGGTAGGCTGGAATAATTTTATGACTATTTGGAGCGGCCTCTATCGTTTGCCTGAGAAAGATCCGGAGCTCATGATTGAAGTCATTTTAAAATCTCCGTATCGTGACTATTTGGAAACAGAGTATATTGATAGTCGCGATCGTCTGGCAGATATCGAAGAGCTGAAATCGTTTGCTGAAAAATATGATGACCTGAATACATTTTTGTCAGAAACGACGCTTCAAGAATCGTTTAGCGCTGCCACCAGCACCACAGTGCAAGCGACAGATCCTAAAGACAAAATTGTGCTTTCGACCATCCATCAGGCTAAAGGGCTTGAATGGGAATATGTGTTTATTGTGAACCTTGCGCGCGGCGCATTCCCTAATGATCGGTCACTCCAGGAAGAACATGGGCTCGAAGAAGAGCGACGATTGTTTTATGTAGCAATTACCCGCGCGAAACAAAAATTATTTTTGACCTATCCGCTCGCGAGTGGAAGCTATGGAGATTTTCTGGCGGGTCCGAGCATGCTCCTAGAGGAAGTAAATCCTGAGCTCTACGACGACCATGCGTTGTTGTCGGTCAACTCAACAGTACTTAATGACCCGACGAGTGACATACGCTACGTTGACGAAGATGAAGAGTTTAAAATTAAACCAGGAAGTTTTCTGCGCGACCTTGATGATTTATAAGCAGTGGTACGGGTGAACAAGCGCGAAGCGCTGCGCCAAAAAATATGTTTTTTCAGTTTTGGTACGTATAAAAAAATAACCCCGAGTGTCGGGGTTATTTTTTTTCTTCTGTTTACCACGTAGGTGATCTGCAGAATGAAGTCTCGGACGTCTGGCGGAGTGCCAGGCGTCCGGATGCCCTGGAGCTGCTGCCTGCTATGCGTGGTGTTCACGCAGGTAGGCGATGAGCTCCCGGGTTGGGGTGTAGACAGGCCCGTGCATGGGGTAGACGATGCGGGAAACCCACTCGGGCCGGGTCAGCGAAAGCTGGTCGAGTGAGGAGATCAACTCCGTGCCAAGCTGCTCTTCGGTCTGACCAAACCGCCGTGGATCAACGGGGCGCTGATGTCCCCAGCGACCCAGGCGTTTCGCGACAAGCGGGTCGAAGAACGGGCGGCAAAATAAGATGCCGTAGACTCCCAGGGTTAGAACGAACAGCGTCATCCAGAATGCCCATGCGCGGCGATACGCGGCGTAGGCAGCGAGATCCGCCGTTCTTTTTTCTTCCGCCTCCGCGTAGGCGGCGATGTCCAGGTGAACGGTGTCACGGATGTCGTACTGCCGCACACCGATGAGTGGCTCTGAGCCGTTCGAAAACGACAGCAGAAAGGATAGGGCGCGGCTGTGGGCCGTGTTGCCAGGGATAAGGCTGCGGTCGATGTGGCGGTGATACGGCGCCCCATACGACAGTCGGTCCTCCAAGCTGAAGTCGAAGAAGCCCGCGGTCCACGGGCACGTTCGCTTGAGCGTAGTGCTAAAACGTTTGCTTCGCATCATCTCCCGTTCCTTCTAGTTGTGGTGAGCGTTCAGATGTTGATCCTGACGCTTCAATTCATAGATCCAGACGATGCACTTGAGGCTCATCCCGACGAGGGCGAGCCCGAAGCAGGGGACCGTGAGCTGGCTCTCGAAGACGTTGCCGGCTAGAATGTTGAGAAAGGCGAGGAAAACCGTAGCGACCTCCTTGGTAAGGCCGTAGAGGTCAATGTCACGGTTCTCGCGGCTCACTTTGAGCTCAATGAGCAGCGCGAGTGCGACCAGTTGCGTCAGCGCCAGCACCCAGAATGATGAGGTGAGCCCGAGAAGGGCGATCGCGAGCCCTGTCAGCAGCGAAGCGTTGATCAGGGTCTTGGCGGTGGTCAGGGCAAACGTGTGCTTGTCCATTTCTTTCTCCCCGAAATGTGGTTTTCTGGCTAAAAAGAGAGCTTTAAACTACCTTTTTAGCCAGAGAACGATGTAAAGAACAACGAAGCACCTTAGCATATTTTAGAGGTTTTGTCAATACTTGATTGCTTTGTTTTAGCCAAAATTAAGCATTTATTATGAGGAATAAAATAAATTCTGTTGACAAAAATGGAAAAAAGAGGTAGGATACTCATCTTCCTGAAATTCAAATCCTGAAAAATAAGGAAGCATCGTTCATTATATTGAGAAGAAAAGAGGTTAAGTAAAGTTCCTGAAACAGTCAGAGAAAAAATGTATGGTATGGGCAGGATAATCTGTCTATACCTTCCGGATACATTGGTTTTTTATCTGTTTCGGGATCGCGGCCTTTTGAAGAAAGGCCAAAACTTCAATCCGCGGGAGGGAAATCATGCACAGCCGAACGTCGTATTTTGCAGATATTTTTGGGGTCTCTAGCAACGCTCGTAAGCTCCACAACGAGGCCTGGAGCACTGCGAAGACTAGCAACGGCGGCCCGGCCAACTACCACGTTGGTTGGACTGTTCTGGCCTGGACTCCCAAGGGACTCCTTGTCCTCTGGGCTGTCGCCCGCCTCGTCTTCTAAGACGCGCCTTTTCCTTCTCATTCTCGCATCCCAGCCCGTCAGCGCTCTTCGCTGCGGGCCGACCTTCATGTATCATTCTTCTGTCGAATGCTCCGTGCCGGGCGCTTTATCCTTAGTAGATAGAGCGTTTTTTATTATAAAAACAAAACCCCTGCTATCCTCAGGGCTTAAGCACGTTAAGCTGTGAGGAAAGGGCAGGGGTGAAGTACCCGGAGGGTGGAGTGAAAAAAGGATCAGATCCGAAGGAGCTGCCGTGCTTCGTGCGAGAGCGTTGCGCTCCGGGCGACGGTAAGCACGTCATTCAGGATCTGCCGGGGCGCAATGAGCTGGTTGCTGCTCATGGTCAGAAAGTTGTTCAGGGTGCGCCGATCCTGGCGCCGATCTTCGAAGCTCGGCACGAGGAGCTCGCGAGCCCAGGCCGAGAGCCCGATGGTTTCTCCGGCCGAGAACTGGAGCAGCTCATTGACTACGCGTTCGAATCGATCCGTGTCCAGCCGGGCACCATCAGGATAGTGCTCTAAGTAGCGAAGCAGCTGTCCCCAGAAAGTTTCGGGGTAGTCGTTCTTCTTGCGAAGCGCATCCTGGGCGAGATCCTGAACAAGCGCGCTCGATGGCATCAGTAAACTCCTTTGGCTCGAGAATGTTGGTAAAAATAAGCTATCCTAAGTGGCAGATATTGTCAATCAATTAAGCTTTTTTTGACAAATATTTTTTCAAATTGCATTATGGATAGTAAAAAGGAGTGCGCTA
>CAZECR010000012.1:0-30643 GCA_964510495.1 uncultured Gammaproteobacteria bacterium | reverse complement strand
GCACGACGACGCCGCCCGCGGAGATCTCGTAGATGTCGCCCTTCTTGTGGGGCTGGCCGAGGGTGGGGCTGGCCTCGTCCTCGGAGGTGAGGGGGCGGGGGGTGTCGAGGCAGAGGATGGCCACGGTCCGCTGGCCGAAGGACTTGTAGAAGACGTCGGTCTTCCCGTACATCTTCAGCGCCCCGGCCATCCAGTCGATGGGCTGCTGGGGCTTCTTCTTGATGTCGAGCTTCGGCTCCTCGGTGACCGTGCTCGTCGGGTGGACGAGCACGGTCGAGGTGTAGTCCGCCTCGAGGAAGTCTCGGATGCTGTAGAGCTCCTTCAGGAGGAGCCCACGGAAACGACGGGAGCGGGCCTTGACCCGCGACCACGTGAACTCCGCGTAGTCCTCCATGAGGCCCTGCGGGTAGATCGCATCCTCGCTCCACCGGCTGACCCGGCCCGTCTCGACGTCCAGGTGGTAGATCCGAAAGTCGTCGACGATGACCAGGTAGCCGTCCCTGAGGGGGCAGCTCCAGACCATGCGCTGCCCGACCTTGCGGGTGCTCTGCTGGTAGGGCCTGCCGTGCTCGGCGGTGTCGCTCTGGGTGGTGGAGGTCTCGGACGACGAAGCGGTCGTGATGCTCATGTCGAACATGGGGACTCCTTGAAACGGTGTGGATGGTTGTGCGTAGCTGGCTCTTCTCACTATTATGTCGAAAATTCAACAAAAAGGTGAGAAAAACCAGGGTTTATAAGGAACACTCAGCTACGGTAAAACAAATCAGTATAGCACAAAAACAGCCTTTTGTCAAGGCTGTAAAAGCATAGTTCTCCTGCTAGCGCGATGCGTCGTTCATGTCTACAATCTGACAAGAAGGCGGAAGCAATATTTTACTAATTTTCTTAGCGCATGCCACCCCGATACCCGAGCCGGCCAAGCCAAACAAAAGATCGCGTATTGTGTCGGCATAAATGTCCGCCCTATAAAAACCTTGCAGATGACTGTTAAATATACGATCACACAAATATTCTACGATTTCCCAACCGAACGCGCAGGCAACCACAATGCCAAAAGCAATACCCACTGCCACAGTATACCGACGCGTAAACCGTATTCGTGCAATGGCATATAAAATTCCGACACTTATAAAAGGAATAAAAAAATGCAGCGCTTTATCATACCCAAAATGAGTCGTATAGATTTTATAGAGCCCAAGACTTCCCAATGCGTCCCCTACTACCGCTACTACCAGCAAAAACTGCAACAAGTCGGTCGCCTGATTTTTACTCGCGGCATCGCGCGCACTCGCTGGCACGCGCAACAACCGCGGTAAAAAATACGCAACTGTAGTCCAGATAAGGATAGATACACCTGTAAAACGAGTATCCTGTATAAACACGATCCAGGTAGGCGGCAAAATAAGCAGTGCTGTGCCAATGAATACAAGAAATATACTTGTAACAGCGCTAAAGCGTTTCATACAACTACAAAAGTCATTGTGAATAAAACCACACTTCCAAGAAACCAGTATCCTAGCTTACCTGTATAGTCAATTTAAATAAAGAGCTAGTTGTGCGCATTTAAAACAGAGGGAGTACTCGTAAAAAAATCTTTACTACGCCGACTGAAATCATCACTTAATTTGGCGGCACCGGCCTGATTGAGATGGCCAGAATCAATAAAATCAGTTGAAGAAAAAAGATGTGTAGTCCTGTTGCTCATAACATAATCTATGTAGGGGACCTGCATCTTCTCAGCTAGTTCGGCTGTTACCGCATGTACCTGGTCGTAGTTGCCGAGAGCATCCACCATATCTTGCCGAACAGGGGCAGTGACAAACACGAGTGGAATATTATTTTCGCGGCAGAGCGCTACAATCTTATGTAGGTATTCAATATTTTTTTGATCAATAGCAGCCACATCAAAAGGTGTTGTGGCGGCGACTTCTCTCAGCGGGGCTGGCGGTAAGCCGCCTGCTGCGACATATCCATGATACGTTATATTCCGTTTAAATTTTCCACTGATAAGACGAGGAAGCGCCAAGATACTTTCTTTAAACTGCAGGCTTGGATACACTAAATAGATAAATTTGTTAAAAGGAGAGGCTCGGAAAAAACTAATTTTATTTTCACCAAACTTCATATAAGGATAAATTCTAAAAAACGATCCAGCCCGGTCACCGTCAGTATAGGTTGTTTGCCAAAAGGTTTCGAGCACAACGAGTTTAGGGTGTTGCGTCTTTAAGGCTTCGCGTAAAACAAAATAACTTCCTAAAGGATTTTGCGAACCGCTACTCATCACAAAAGCATTGAGGCCAATTTTCTCGTTAATCACCCGTGGATCAAAACCGGAATATGCGTGCGATGAACCTAAAAAAATTATATCGATTGAGTCGTTTTTTTGTGCATAAAAATCATCCCACCATTCCCCCGGCATACGACCACCGGCTCGATCAAGGAAATGACGTGGCACAACCAATAACCCGGCCAGAATTCCATTAAGAAACAAGAATATCAAAAAGAAAATCGCCGCCTTTTTAATAAAAATTTTCATAGCACGCGCTAGAATTGAAAATAAATGAAAGCGCTCGTATCAGTATACATACCAAAAATAAGAATGCTGAAAAGCAGAAAATAATAGATCGACCAGCGCAACACCACAGAATGTTGATACTTTTCTAAAAACCAACCTCGTGGATTACGGATAAGGAACTCAGCTCCAAGCAGAACAGCAACCACCATAATCGCAATCAAAAATTCTACCCGATCAAGTCCAAGCCTGAACCCTAAGAAAGTTTCGGCGAAAATCATAGACTTACCTTGGGTAAATAGAGCGCCCAGTGTTTGCCCAATGCCTGAGCCTAGATGCGTTGTAACATACCAAGCATCCGAGAGTGTAGCCGCGCGAAACCAAATCCAACCAAAACACACGAGCGCAAAAGTACTACTTACTTTTAAAAAGGCGTGCGCGCGAGGAAATCGATCTAAACGCAGCACCCCAACCAAGCGCTGGCGGAGACTCCGGGTCAGGCGCGAAATAATAATACACCCCGCATGCCACACCCCCCAAACCACGAATGTCCAATTGGCACCGTGCCACAAACCACTGAGCAAAAACACAACAGCGATAGCCATGGCTGAACGCCAAGCACCTACTCGATTACCACCAAGCGGCAGATACACATAATCCCTAAACCAACTCGAGAGAGAAATATGCCAGCGTCGCCAGAATTCGGCAATGGATTTAGAAAAATACGGTCGCTCAAAATTTTTCATGAGTCTAAAACCCATCACTTCCGCAGACCCGCGCGCGATATCTGAATACCCTGAAAAGTCTCCGTAGATCTGAAATGCAAAAGCAATGGTAGCAATCACTAGTGGTATACCAGCATACCCATGAACATTGCCGTACACAGTTGTAACTATAACAGCCAAGCGGTCCGCAACGACAATTTTTTTGAAGAAACCCCAGAGCATTCGACGTAAGCCCGCTGAGACCTTGCCGGCATCGAATCGATGCACTTCACGAAATTGCGGTAACATATGTTGCGGGCGTTCAATAGGACCAGCAACTAATTGCGGATAAAAAAGTACATACAAAGCATATAAACCAAAATGTCGTTCAGCCGGCTGGTGGCCACGATACACTTCAATTGTATAACTCATGGCCTGGAATGTATGAAACGATAATCCAATAGGTAAAATTATTTTTAACAAAGGTATGGTGTAGTTCCAATGGAGTGCGTGAGCGAGCGCTGTGAAGTTCAGCGCTGTAAAATTATAGTATTTAAAGAAAGCCAAAAAACTAATATTAGAGACCAAGCTAATAATTAAAAATATTTTTCTTCTGCGACCAACTGATTTTTCAATCCACAGTCCAGCGATATAGTCCACCACAATCGTAGCAAAAAGGATGAGAATATAGCTGGGAATAAACGCCATGTAAAAAGCGCAACTGGCGACTAAAAGCCACAACCACCGGAAACGATGAGGCAAAATAAAATACCCCAACGTAGTAATGGGGAAGAAAATAAAAAACGCTACTGAATCAAACGACATACGTGCGTATTCAATCGCCTCCATGCTATCATATCTTTCTGAGAAAGAAAACTGACTGTTATACCAAGCTTTAAAATTGTAAAAAAACATGTCTCTGGTATACTGAGCGTAGCTTATTAACTAATTTCTACCTATGCGAAAAACAGGCGTACTGCTTGGCGTACTTGCTCTTATCATCCTGACGGGCGCGGGTTGCTCCGCCGGATCAGTTACTACAACTGATTCAACCAGCACAATGTCACACTACGAAAACAAGACTAATAACTTTACCCTCGATTATCCCAAGGACTGGGAAAAGAAAGAAGATGTGCCTGATACAGTTGCCGCCTTCATTTCCCCACAAAAAGTTCAAGATGAATTTCCAGAAAATATTACCGTAACCATTAAAAAAACTGATGCAAACGTCCATGATTATGTTGCGTCCGCAGTACGTAATGCCCCAAAATCATACGATGACTTTGTACTTATTGATGACAAACCAACTACACTCGGGGGTGCTGAGGCTGAAATGATCACCTACACTTTTACCTATAACAGCATTAAACCCTACACCCGAGAAGTCTTTGCTGTAAAAAACGGCACACTCTACGATATTACTTTTACCGCCAGTCAAGAAAGTCCAGACGACAACTGGGATGCTGCTCAAAAAATCTTGGCTTCCTTCAAAATTACGGAATAACCTCTTGGCAGCTTTAGAACTTAAAAACTCCTCTTTTTTAAAGTGGAGTTTTTATATAATCCTACTTTTTTACCTAGAAACTATTGACAAAAGGCTTTTTTAATGCTATACTGGTTTGTTTTACAGATACCCGATTGTTCCTTACACATCTTGACTCTTCGCACTTTTTTGTTACATTTTTGACAAAAGAGCGAGAAGAGTCAGCTACACCCAACCCATCCACGCCTTCAAGGAGTCTAACGTGAAACAGCCCACCCTGCACGACGCCGTCGCCGCCCTGATCCTCAAGCGCATCGCAAGCGACCCCTACTACGATCTGGGTCTCAACGACAGGTTTTTTCCCGCGCCCACCACCTGGCTCACCAAGATCACCCTGCTGGCCGCGCTCCCGATCGATCGACGAGCGGAAGCGGCGACCGAGATCCTGCCGACTGAGCACCGTCGCGAGATCGAGAACCGCGTCTACAACGGTCGGTGGCGGCCCTCGAACTCGAGCTGGACGACCCGCCTCCTCACCAAGCTCTGCCGGGCGACGATGCTCCCGAGCTTGTACGCCCTGGCCGTGCCCGGTATCGGAATCGCCCTGTGCCCGTTCGTCGGGCTCATCTTCTACCCGCTGGCCCTGCCGCTCTACGCCGCCTGGCTCTACTCCAGCTACCGCGACGGAAAGCCGGGCGCACCCAAGGTGCTCGAGAACCTGCCCATCAACAAGATCTAGAAGGAGACAACCGATGACAACCATTCGCGGCCCGCCGAAAAAAGTAGGTGGCGCGAAAAAAACGACTCGCACCCCTACCTTAGTTTCTCGAGCAGAAATTGAGGCAGGAGTTGAACCGCGAGTCGTTTTTATTTTTATAAAAATCTTTTAGAGACACATACGCTTGCTTTGACACTTTCGGTATTGTCTCTTATACTGTGCTTAACTTACTTAAGTACATCTTTTCTATGGTCGCAAATTTCTTCAAAAAAATTATTTCTGCCAGCCATCGGCCCACCACCTATCAGACGGGTCTCCTTCAGGCCAAGGCGTACCGCATATTAAAACAAAATACTAATAGCATCCTAAGCTCACAGCACGAAATCACCTCAACCGGCTGGGCCTTCTTGGGTTTTTTGTATGACAATCCAGATGGCGTACGCCTGAGTGACTGTGCGAACGAGCTTGGCGTCGAAGGGGCGTTCATCACACCGCTCGCCGGCTCACTTAAGAAAAAGGGTTTAATTGCTTACGAAACAGCTCCCGATGACGCTCGCGTAAAACGAGCAACGTTAACTCCGCTTGGGAAAAAATTTGTTGCTGAAACTGAAAAAGTTGTCCGCGATCAGATGAAAAAATTGGTAAAGGACGTATCGATTCGCGATCTCATGGGCTATTTAAAAGTATTGCAGGCAATAGTTAAAAACAATAAAGGGTTAGAAGCATTGGACAACAGTGAATCTTAAATTAAAAAACCAGGTGCAAACTTTATTTCCATATCTATGTTGGAAACAAAATTTGGGCACCTGGTTTTTTAAAAAAGTAACGTCCGCGTGCGCCGACTGCTCTTCGAGCGGTCGGCGCACGCGGCACTGAGGGCATACTAGGGCAGCAGACGCTGCGGCCAGACTTGTCCGGCGTAGTTGACCTGGACGAGCCACGCGGCCCCCCGGTTGTAGCGCTGGAACTCGCCGAGGTTGGCCGGCGTGTAGTTCCACGTATCAGTTCCGCTCTGGAAGCGCACCTGATACGACGCGGACCTCACGACTCGTTGATCATCCGGGCGGCTCGCCAGATCGGGCCAGCGCTCGTCGTGCACCGTACCGCTCTCGGACTTGGTCGCGACTTCGTCCCAGGTGTAGTAGTCGTACTCACACCAGTCGTCGAACACGTCGCACTGATCGTAGCAGGTATCATACACCGTCTTGCTGCACGTCTTGTAGCAGGTGTCGCACGATGTGCTCTTGCTGCACTTGGAAAAGCCGTTCTTCTGATCACTGCAGCTGGTCGAAGTGCTGCAGCGGCAGTCATACGGGTTGCAGTCATAACTCTCCGAGTGCGGATTGCAGTCGTGGGGATGGCAATCCTCGGTTCCCTTCTTGCGCCGCTCGCACCGCTTGTTGAACGCATCCGCCCGCGCGCCCCAGCCGCTGCCGTGGCGCTCCGAGCGTTGCTCGAGAACCTCGGTGTGCTTCCAGGCGATCGCGGCGACAGAGGTCGTACGATCGTGGGGCGTGAACAGCCAGACAACGAGCGCAACCAGAGCGAACGCAGCGCCGCCGCCAATGATGTAGCGGAGGCGGCCGCTGCTCGGCTTCTTGAGGCTGTAGTCTTCGGGCATGCTGAAGTCGGACATCGGCGCATTGAAAACGCGCGCCGGCCTCACGACCTCGGGCTCGCTGACCGCGCCCTCGGGCGCAGACGGAGTGGCAGGCGCAGGCGGCTCGCCGTAGCGATAGTTCCCGCACTCCTTGCACATATCGTTCAGGGAACGCTGCTCGGACTTGCAGCTGGGACACTCCCAGTGCGAAGCCGAGGTGGCGAGCCTGACCAGGTCGGGGCTCTCGACGCGCGGCGCCGTTTCGGGCGACGGCACCGCGTACCGCTCTTTGGGGCGATCCTCCTTGGGCGACCCGCACTCGACGCAGCGCATGTCGCGACCGCGGTTGGTGTGGCCGCACGAATCGCAGCGCCACGTATTCTCGATGAAGAACTCCTCGGTCGATACGACATGCCTTCCTGATTTACCAACAGACATCATGCACCTCGCAAAAGGGTTGGGGGTATAAAAACTGGTTCATCGTTCCTTAAAAACGCATATTCGCATACACAATCTTAAGGAACGATGAAACCAATGTATTTGTCAAAGAACTGCGCAGTATAGCACAAAAAATGGCTTTTGTCAATAGTATAGCGTTATACTAAAAAAACCCTGATGTATTCAGGACTCGGAGGCTTTTCTCGCCAGCGCCTATCGTTTTTTACCAATACCTAAGGGGGAGTAATTTTAATAAAGTAAAACAGCGCTAAAAAAGAAGCGCCCCGTCGGTACTCCGACGGGGCGAGGGCTGGGAATTGAGAGAAGGCGGGTCTAGGACACGAGGGAGAGCCGGCGCTGGGCGCTGGCGCGAACGGCCGTGGAGCTATACTGCGTAGGGATCATCTCGAAGTCGATGACGATCGAGCTGTAGAGATCCTTGGCATCCAACGAGATGTTCTCGAGGATCGTATCGCGCGTGATCATGTTCCCGGCAGACTTGCTCTTGCCGCTGGTCTCGTCGCGGGGCATGACCCGGAAGATCACTCCGAGCGCTTTGAACTCGGCGAGGACCGCCGCGACACCGCCGAATCGCTCGCAGAACTGGGGGTCGACCACCCTGAGCATGGTGTCGGCGCCGACGATGAACACCGTCGGATCACTGTTGCCGCGCTCATTCTGGAGCTCCCGGTACTCACGGGCGCGCTCGAGGAAGAGGCCGCCCTGCCTGCGCAGGATGACCGTCGCGATACCAGCGAACTGGCTCGCGCGCGCGAGGAGCTCGGTCAAACCAACCTCCTCTTTTTTGGAGGGATCTGCGTTGTTCATGGTGAGCTCGATGACGACCTCGCCGGTCCAGCCCTTGCGCTGAGCATACTCACGGCAGATGAGGCCGTGGGCGAACTGCGCAGGGCGAGCCGACGTCCCGAAGTAGGACTTGCCAGCGAGCTTGAGATCGGTGAGGCCGGTGACGCGGCCATCGCGGTGGATGACGAGCGAACCGGTCGATTGGAAGATGGCGAGATCGTCGGTGTTGAGCCGCTGCTGGTAGACAGACGGCTGGACCATGTAGCCGCCGTGCACTTTGAAGAGCTGCTCGGAGGTCACACCATAGTTGTCCGGCAGCACGACCTGCGAGAGGCCGGCCATCTCGAGGAAGCCATTGAGGAAGATGAGCGAGGCCACGATGTCCTCACCCATCCGGCCGAGGTAGCCGGGGGTGAAGCACAAGTTGACTTCGTGGAGGACGTTGACTTCACCGTCCTTCGCGACCATGCGGTAGGCGATGTTCGCGACGCCGCCTCGGCCCTTGGGGTTGGTGGCGAGGTTCTGATCGGTGACAGCACCGACCATGGCCCCGCCGATGAACGGAGCGTCCCTCAGCCTGCCGCTGTCGCACTCCGCGACGCAGCGCTGGGCCTCGAAGAAAGCGAAGCCGCTGGCCGCCCGGGCATTCTGCCGCCCGGAATAATTGTCCAGGCGGTATCCCGCCGCGAGGTCGCTCGCCCACCGTTCGTACGTGTGCGATCCTTCGAGCCAGGTCTGGCTGGCGTGATCCTGCCAGATGACGTCGTCGAACGTCACGCCGAGCCCCGCGAGCTGGTTGCGGATCTTCCACGGGCTCGCTTCGAGCATGCGGACGGCGACCCGGCCGCGCGTCATGGCGAGCGTTGCGAGCTCGAGGGTCCGGACGGCCTGCATGAAGCTGGTGCCGGTCATACCCGGATGACGGGGCAGGTACTCGGCTGCCAACTGGGCGGCCGAAGCCAGGGACTTCAGTGTCGCAAACAGGTTCTTCTTCATGGAATCCTCCGATCAATAGTGTGGTTTTGCGTTTGCTCAGCGAACAGGATTGTATCGATTGTAGTATCGACACGATCCTGCTGCTGAACATTTTTCTCTCAATTGTAAAAGTTCATACCCGCGCACCAATTGCCCAAAAAAGGCCTCAGATACGACCTGGGTAACAAACCAAGATAGCACACTTTAGGGGTTTTGTCAAGGTACTATCAAGCATTTTTGCCTTAGTAGAGCCAAAAAATGTCTTTTATACTAAAGCCAGAGCACCCTGTGCACAACCTCTTGACAGATCGTACACTATAGATTAGTATGTGTACATAAGACACTAACAACTATGACAAAAGTAACGGCGAAAAAATATACCACACCAACGGTCGCGACCGACGTAGCAATTTTTACGATCAAAAATAACATTCTGCACACCTTGCTCATCAAAATGAATCACGCTCCGTTTGCTCACAAATGGGCGCTCCCCGGCGGGCTTGTTCGCCCCCAGGAATCACTCGACCAGGCAGCGGCTCGGCATCTGGCTTTGCAGACCAATGTTACTCAAAAAGATGCCTACCTCCAGCAGCTGTATACTTTTGGCGACGTGGACCGAGATCCAAACGGTCACGTTATTTCTGTTGGCTACTACGCGCTCATCCCCAGCGATAAAATCAAACTTAAGACAACTACAGAATTTTCTGGCGTTGATTGGTTCCCACTCGACAAGCTCCCCCCACTGGCATATGACCATAAAAGCATTCTCGATCGCGCGCTCGCCCGTCTTCGCTTCAAACTTGGGTATAGCAACATTGCCTTTGGTCTTATGCCGCATGAATTTACGTTGTCGGCACTTCAAAAAACGTACGAAATTATTTTAGGTAAAAAAGTTGATAAACGTAATTTCCGTAAAAAAATTGCTGGGCTCAAGATGCTTAAGGCGACAAATACAATGGAAACTGGCAGAGCAAACCGCCCGGCATATTTATTTCGTTTTTCCAAACGGGTACTCGAACGCTACAATGTTCTCTAAATTTTTTTTACTCATTAGTTAGTGTACTAAGTACACATTAAACACGTTGCCTCGTTTCTTTCCGTCAGGACACTTCCTGCCGGGAATATCCCGGGTAACCCTGGGGCTCTTTAACAACCTATACTCCGTCATTTAGTTAGTGTATTAAGTACACAACACAAACCACGAGGTATGCCATGACCACAGCTACACGCGGCATGTTTGCTCTCTCCGGAGACCCCCTTACCTACGGCCACCTCGACGTCATTCGCCGAGCGCTCAAAGAGTGCGACGAACTGGTTGTGCTCATCGCCAACAACGGCGGCAAAGCGGGCCGCTATCTCTTCACCCTCAGCGAGCGCGTTGCAATTGCCGAGCGCGCCGTCCGTGAATGCGGGCTTGCGGGGCAAGTGCGGGTCACGTCTTCGGATGGACTCCTCTTTGACGAATTCCTCAAAGAAGACTGCTCACTTCTCTTCCGCGGCATTCGGAACAATGTTGATCGCGCCTACGAAGAAGAGCAGCTCGGACTCATGCGACTCTTTACGAATGCCCTACCTCCCGAGCGCGTTCGCTATATCGAAGCGACGAGCGAACTCGCAGCCGTTTCGTCGAGCATGGTCAAAGCAGCAGTTGCTGCGGGGCTCGATGTGGAGCGTTTTGTTCCACTGTTCGTGAAGGCCCTCCTAGAGGAACGCATCCTGGGACAGTACAAAATCGGGATTACCGGTGAAATGGCTTCGGGCAAGACGTATGTTGCCCGGTCGCTCGCCGAGACGCTCACGGCCCGCGGCATCCCGGCACTCGTCGTCAACTTTGACGAGCTGCAGCGTACGCTCTACCGCGAAGCAAGCTCGGCGGGAACAAAAATCCGCCAAAACTTGTCCGAGCGGTTTGGAACGAGTGTTCTGACCGACGACCAGCAGGATGTCCGGCGTGATGTGCTCAAGACCAAGATCTTCGCCGCCGAAACTACTGCGGTGATGCGCGCCGAGCTACACCAGCTGGTTGCCCCGCATATCTTTCGCCTCTACCGAGAGGCGATCCGAAACCACCGCGGCATAATCATCCTTGAGTGGGCACAGCTGGCTGAAGGAAATCTCGGGCACCTCGTCAACAACAACGTCATCGTAGTTGAAGCAGACAGTGAGAGTCGCGAGGCGTTTGCCGCCAAGCGAAACCTGAGTACTGCTGACCGACTGGCCGTCAAAAAGCACCAGCTGAGTGCGAACGAAAAAATCGCCCTCCTCAGTAAGCAGATCGAGCAGGACTCGTTCGGACAGGTCTTCCACTACCACAATCAAGTGGGCAACAACGCTTCGATCACTGAGCTCGCGCATGAAGTTGCGAACCTGTTCCACCTTACGATCAAGGAGTAACCGATGGGACAGACTATTGGAAACTATCATGTCCTGAAGCAAATCTCGGCCGGAGGGTGCGGCATCACGCTTCTTGGTGAGCATGTACTGCTCAAAGAAAAAGTGTGCCTCAAACTTGAAGGTACCGGGCTCCCCGAAATGCAAAAGCTGTTTCGCGAAGAAGCCCGTCTACTCTGGAACCTCAGCCACGAGTCATTGCCCGCCGTGAAGGACTATATCGAAACCACGGTTGGCGGCGACTTTGTGCAGTGCATCGTCATGAATTATGTGGAAGGTGTCAGCCTCGAAACCGAAGTCGAGAAGCGCGGGTTCATCGACGATGAACACATTTGCTGGATCATCCAGCGAATCCTGCTCGCGCTGCACTATCTGCACTTCCACAACATCGTGCACTGCGACATCAAACCGGCGAACATTATCATTAACACGCCGGTCCACCTCGCAACACTGGTCGACTTTGGACTATCGATCGCCCGGCCAGAGCAGAAGAGTCGCGCGAACGGTGGCACCGAGTTCTTCATGCCTCCGGAATTTCCGGCTGGCAGACCCCCTATTCCCGAATCTGATATCTACTCACTCGGGATGACCGCCATCTTTCTCTCGGGCGGCTGTATCGGCAGCGGCAATCCGCCAAACGATATGCACCCCGAGCTCGCTGCCTTTTTCGGTCGCATGATCCGGCACGATCCCACCAAGCGACCAGGTGGAGCACTCCTCCTCCACGACGAACTTGCCAAGCTGCGCCAGAAAATCTTTGGCCGCACTTCGACTCGCGAAGAATTCAAACACCGCACCTAACAAAAAAACAAAGGAGAACGACCATGAGTGGAAACTTTGGCTGGACCGGCAACAAGCAGTCGACCACCGCAACCCCCACCTCGAGCCCCGGCTTCAGTCAGGCGCGCGGCGCCTACCAAGGCTTTCAGACTCCCGCGCCCGGCGTGAAGACCGTCGGCACACCGCCGAAGAGCCGTCACACCCCTGCCCCGAGCGTGGCAATCCCGCTGCCTATCCTGGGCATCCAGACCGCGCGGCACACCCTCAAGAGCACGGCGGACTACGTCCTCATCATCAAGCTCGACGGCACGGGATCGATGGGCGCGTGGAAGGACGAGATCCGGAAACGCCTCGCCATGCTCTACACGCTCGCCTGCGAGTACCTCGGCACCACGAGCCTGCAGATCCTGTTCATCGTCTTCGGCGATACGCGCTGTGGCGATGAGCTCTATCCGCTGCAGGTCGCAACGTTCGGCCAGGGGCCCGAGCTCGAGGCCATGCTCCGCGCTTTCGAACTGGAAGGTGGTGGAGGCGGCAACGGCGGTGAGTCCTCCGAGCTCGCGGCCTACTACGTGGCCGAGTGCGTCGACGTCTCGAGCGCCCGGCGCGTCTATGATTTCACCATCACCGACGACGCCGCCTTCGACGACGTCCGCCCGGACGACGTGGACCGCTACCTCAGCACCCCCTTCAACCCCAAGTACCGCGACACCAAAAACGTGTTCATGGCGCTCCTCGAGCGCATGGAGGTCTTCACGATCTTCTGCGAAACGAGCTACGCCAGCCAGCGCAACTTCGCCAAGTGGCAGCGCCTGATCGGCGACAAGCGTGTCGCTCCGCTCGACAACGAACGGCGCGTCGTGGACGTGATCCTCGGCATTCTCGCCGCCACGGTCGGCAAGTCGCAGGCCTTCCTCACCGGTCTCAAGAGTCGTCAGGCCGGCAGCAAGTACGCGGCGATCAACATCCAGGCGGTCAATCGTTCCATCGCGTCGGTCACCCCCGGCGGCGCTCCGCTCCAGCCCATGAAGCTCTCGCCCGGAGCCTTGCGTGCCTCACGCCTCCTGACCGGCGGCGACCCTGATCCTACCAAATAAAAATCCGCTCTTTCCCCTAGCGCCCAGTTACAAACTGCGGCGCTTCTTCCCTTTATAAAAATAAAAAATTGTTTTTAAAAAAGAAGAAGCCACCGGATTGCTCCAGTGGCGAAGGAAGGCAGGAAGGCCTAGGGGCGGGTGGCTTACGAAGCAATGCTGGGGACGATGCTGGCCGGGTTCCGGCAGTGGACCTCGCGGGACTTCATCTGCAGCGTGCCGAGCTGGGTGATCAGGTTCTCGCTCATACGCCAGACATAGACCGTTCGCACATGCTTCCGGGCAAGAAGGGCGAGCTTCGACTCAGAGTCTCGCTGCACCTCCTCGACCGTCACACGATCATCCCCGCCTGCGACCGACTGGTCGCAGATGAGGAAGGCGGTAGCAACCTCGAACTCAGCGACGGCATAGCCAAACCGATCTTTGACGACAGCGATGGCGATGCGACCGGCTGCGTCCGAGATGAGCTCGCTCTGCAGGTTGATCCGAGCGGCAGCGAAGCCGATCGCCGCGAGATAGTTTCTGATTTCTGTTTCAAGCACCTCCTGAATGATCGCCATCTCACCGTTCTTGGCGTAGGTGGTAAGGCGAAGATTGACGACGGCGGTAGTGCCGATGGCGAATGTCTCAGCAACGGTAACCCTGGCAATGCCGGGCTGACGCTGACAGATAGAGATGATCGCGTCTTCGTAAGCAAGGCCGATCGTGTGCTGGTTGAGGGTCTTCCAACCATCCCGGACGAGCTCGTAGCCCGTTCTTACTATGAAGAGCGCGACGACGACCCCGAGCAGGTGCTCGATCCAGCTGATCTGGAAGATAGCCATGGCGAGCGTGCCGAGGAAGGCCGCGACGTCGATGAGCGCGTCACTGATCGTCTCGTGCCCGTCGCCTTCGACCGCCGGATCGCCATTGGCTTTGCCGATCTTGATCTGGAGCCGACCAACGATGAGCGAGGCGACCGCACTGACCCCCGTGATGACCCAGAGGATCCACGGGTAGTGCTGGTGTTGCCCAGCATGGAAGAAGCCGCTCGCCGAATCGTAGACGAGCTTGCCGGCGATCCCCCAGAGGGTGAGGCCCGTCAAGAGGTTGGCGATGACCGGCCCATTCTTGCGTCCGAACGGGAACTCGCGGGTGGTAGGCTTGCGGCTGTCGTGCGTCACCCACATGTTGAGGAGGCTCTGCACGACGTCTGAGCCCATGTGAAACACCTGGGCCAAGAAGATCTCGACGCGCGTGAGCCGCCAGGCCCAGAAGAAGGCCAGCATCTGCAGCAGGTACTTGAGGAAGCTGACTCCCATGATGGCGTAGGACGACCAGCCGCTCGAAGGCATGGGCGCAGCCGCACTGCTGTTGAGGAGCGTGAAGGGGCAGCTCCCGGTTGCGAGGTCGGAGTTCATATCGTCGACAGCAGTGATCGCCGTTTTCTGGCCGTAGCTATCGGCGGCGATGAGAATCGGCACCAGGGAATGATTCCGGATGCTGTCGGCGTAGCTGCCGACCAGCGTCTCGTCGCCACGGGCAAGCACGATCAAATTGCACTCGTAGGTGTAGACAGCTTTCACCACGGCTCGGTCGAGCCGCGGTGAACGCGCCGAGGTCTCGATGACCACGTGCGTCGTGATGTTGGCCGCTCGGCACCGCGCCTGTGCAGTGAAGAGCACCGACTGGGAGGCGGGGCTCAGGTGATGCCACGGGTCGTTCGACGTGACCCCGCTCTTGTGCCACGAGGTGTGGTACAAGAGGATCTCGCTGCCCGTTGCCAGAGCGAAGCGAAGCGCGAGGTTGAGGGCCCGAAGACCTGAAGCATGCTGACCCAATGGGACGAGGATGCGCCGCTTGTCAGAGCGATCGAAGGAATACTCGAACTTTGGGTCGAGGGTGTTCTCGCCAGGCAGGCGCTGCTTGGTGATCGTGATCACGGTGCCGCCGCTCGGACCCTTCGGGACATGTGCCTGAACGACTGCGCCCGGCACATCGTGCCGGATACGCTCACGTTCGAGGTCGCTGACACTGCGAGCCGTCGACGCGTCACTCGACAGATACACGTGCACCGGGAGACCGAGCCGACGAGCCAGATCAGAGCCGTAGCTCCTGACCGGCAGGCCCAGCTCAGCGGCGCCCATACGGATACTCGAGGCATTCGGAAAAAAACCGTTCTTGGGCATTTCGCCCTCCTCTACTGGTTTGTTTGTCAAAAAACCGGTGTTTGTCTCAGACAAAATCACTGAGCGCAAACAGCCGAGTATAGCCTAAAATAGCGATTTTGTCAACACACTCGCGCAAGATTCGGGTTTGCAGACGTATGCGCATGGTATATAGTGAGTGCAGCTAATTACTTTTGTATGTCACACTACGAAACAATCGCCAAAGCATTACATTTTATTGAAGACAAGCAGCGTCGGCAACCCAGCCTCGAAACTATTGCCGCGCACGTTGGCATGAACCCCTTTCACTTGCAACGGCTTTTTACAGACTGGGCAGGTGTGAGTCCTAAAAAATTTTTACAATACCTCAATCTTGAACATGCAAAAACCATACTTCAGAATCCAAAAAATTCTGTGTACGATGCCGCAAACAAAACAGGACTCTCCGGAACAGGTCGACTCCATGATCTATTTGTAAGTATTGAAGGCATGACTCCGGGTGAATACAAAAATGGCGGTGTGGACTTAACGATCCAGTACAATTTAGATCGATGCGCTTTCGGCAACTATCTCGTAGCCACAACTGAACACGGAATTTGTACGCTCTTTTTTTATGACACTACAGATGAACAAGCAGAAAAAGATTTGCGGATACTGTGGCCGCACGCTACGTTTCTTAAAAAGAAAATTCCAGCCCACACCCAAATTCAAAAATTTTTTAATCGTACGCTTCAAAAAAATGAACCAATAAAATTACATCTACGTGGAACACCTTTCCAACTCAAAGTCTGGCAAGCATTACTTGCAATTCCCGAAGGTTCGCTCTGCTCGTACGGAATGCTTTCAAGCAGCATTGGCAAACCAACCGCTCAGCGGGCAGTCGGCACAGCTGTCGGCGATAACCCCGTAGCTTTTCTTATCCCCTGCCACCGCGTTATCAAAAATACAGGAATCATTGGCAATTATCGCTGGCGACCGGAACGCAAACTGGCTATGATTGGCTGGGAAGGGATACACACCGATACCGACGCCTTACAGTAATTTTACTTAATGTTTTCGGTACCAAAATAACCTATAACCCCTACCACCCGCTTGGCACTTGTATATTTTTAGATATCCTTATATACTATGCCCATAATCATTAGTATTCACATACTATTTATTTTTAACCATATACTATATGGCCGGTATGACTAAGTCTGCCTTGCTCTCGGCATTGGCAGAAAAAACAATGTTAAGTAAAAAACAGGTAGGCATGTTCTTCGACGAACTGACTGCTATGGCCTATAAAGAAGTTAAAAAGAATGGCGTGTTCATCATCCCAGGCTTTGGTAAAATGGTTAAAATGAAACGCGCAGCTCGCACCGGCCGTAACCCAGCTACTGGAGAAGCGATCAAAATTGCTGCTAAAACTGTTGTTAAATTCCGCTTAGCTAAAGCTGCTAAGGACGCAGTTCTCTAAACAACTTCAATTAAAACCCGCCTTACGAGGCGGGTTTTTTAATACCATTCTTTTTTGTGAGTAGCAGGTTATTGACAGACAAAAACATACATGCTTAGGTATGCGTGTTTGTGCGCCTTTCATTCAGCGTTGCAGGGGCTTTGGCCGGCAATGCTTTTACCAAAAATCGGGGAGGCTGGAAAAATTTCAGCTTCACAAAGGATCCCCATGCGAAGCAACACCCAACCAGCTCGCGAGCCATTAAAGTCGCCCACACGCAACTACCTCACGGACTTACTCCGTTACCCGCAACTGAGCAGCTTGGAAGAATTTAACCACCTGCACGCCACCTGGAAACGAACCGGTAGCCAGCACGTTTATAACCAGATGCTTTACGGCTGCACCCGCATCGTTCGATCGGTTGTCATGTACTATACTGGAAGCTGGGCTGACAGCGACCTGATCAACGATCTGATGCAGGAAGGATTCATCGGGGTCGGCAAGGGAATCGAAGACTACGATCCCGCTTACGAAGTACACTTCTTTACCTACTTTCACTGGAAGATCCGCGCCGAGGTCGGTCGATTCAACCAGAACAACCAATCGCATCGCCAGATGCGGCTACCTGTCCACCTGCTCGAAAAGTCTCGTCTCATCGAGGCTCAACGGTACAACTATTTCAAGCTCCACGGTCAGCAACCGGATGACGAGACCTTGTTTTCATGGATCCACCGCTTTGACGATTCGGAAGACGGAACCAAGCTGGCCCAATCCATTCGAACGAAAGATCTGGTTACCCACGCTCGAATCAAGGGCGAGCGCACCGTCTACCTTGACGAGCAGCTTTCGGATGGGGATGATAGCGAGGGCAAAACTAGAGGCGAGATTATCGGCGGCGTGAATCACGACCACGACAGCCTGATCTTGGCCAAACGACTGCTAACCGAATACGTTGGCGCGCTGGAACGAGTTGATGCTCATCTCGATAATCTCTGTAAAAACGGGATTATTCGTGAACAAGCCGGAGAAATTGTCCGCCTTCGCTACGGAGTCAAAGTAGCACGCATCCTCACCCTCGAGAGCATTCGCACCAAGTTTGGGTGTTCACGCCAAAACGTGGAGCAAATGGAAAAAGTTACCCTAACGCGACTCTGCCTCGGCATTTATCTCACCCCAGGATTACTCGCCGGACTGGTCAAGGTCATCGCTACGTTGGCGGAATACGTGGGTGATATTCAGGCGAGATCGCTCGTAGCGAAAAACATACCTGACCACTTCACATTGGACAGCGAGGCAAAAAATTCCGAGGAGCTCCTTGAGGAAGCACGTGCTATCGGCTGCCTACCTCGCCTTCAGGTGCGGCGCCCGGTACTCTACCGGATCAAGAGCAAGCCACCTGAGTTCACGTTTCTAAGGACTATCAGCCAGTATTTTACGCTCTCCTACCGGCACATCATGACTCCTTACCGCCGAGCCTGCAAAGGTCAGACCGCCCATCTGATTCTGGTACACCTTCTTAGGGTGAAGCTGGGCTGGAGCGCTCAACAAATTGCCGCGTTCTTGAACCTTCCGGTCGAGCACGTCGAACGCAGCGTCAGCGACCTCTGTCAACAACTTGTGCTCGACGCCACGTTTACAACCCTGGCGACGGAATTCGAAACGGTTGTCTGACCCCGCTTATCGATGCCCTTCCCTTCTTACAGCCGACACTTCAGCCTGAAGTGTCGGTCTTCTTTTTTATTATAGTGCTCTCGGGCCTGCCGCTTGACAGATAGGCATACTTAGCATATACTTGATATATCAACTATTATTCAAGTACTAAGTATGCATATGCAGCAGCCTACACCGACCACCACTCTTTTCTTACAACTCGCCAAAGTAAGCGCCATGCTCACCCGCCGCTTCGACGCCGGTCTTGGAGGCCTGAGCCTTAACGAGTTTATTATTCTCTACTACCTCAGCCTCGCCCAGGGCGCGCAGCTACGCCGCACGGACTTGGCAGATAAGATCGGGCTTACCGCTTCAGGCATTACCCGGCTCTTACTTCCTATGGAAAAGATCGGCCTCGTTAAGCGCGAAACCGATGCGACTGACGCCCGGGTTAGCTTTGTTCGTTTGGCTTCCGGTGGTAAACACAAATTAGCCGATAGCCTCGAGCGGATCGACGAACATGGTGAAGAAATCCTAGGAAATATTCCTGAAAAAAAGATGACCGAATTCTGCACCCTCCTGACGACCATTGCTAAAAATATCTAACCGTATGACTACAAAAAAGATTGCCCAGGTTTTTACCAGCCGCCCGACTATTGAAGGGGCTGGCGTAAAACTGCATCGCGGCTTTGCTAACGCCGAGCTCCCTCGCTTCGACCCCTTTCTGTTGTTCGATGATTTCAGCTCCCCTAACCCGGCCGACTATTTGTCCGGATTCCCCATGCATCCACATCGCGGCATCGAAACCGTTACATATATTCTGGACGGCGACGTCCGCCACCGTGATTCCATTGGTAACAGCGGCGTCATTGGTAAGGGCGACCTCCAGTGGATGAGCTCAGGTCGCGGCATTATTCACGAAGAAATGCCCGAAGGTACGGGCGGCATCAAAGGTTTTCAGCTCTGGGTAAATATTCCCCAAAAAGACAAAATGTCCGCGCCACGCTACCAAGAAATTAGCAACAAAATAATTCCGGTTATTTCGCTTTCGGACCAAGCAGTTGCCCGCGTGATTGCCGGGAATGTTGACAATGTCACCGGCCCCGTCCAAGACGTCATGGCAAACCCACTCTATCTTGATATCACGCTTGAACGCGGAGCGACGCTCGACTTCCCTACTCCCGACGGATTCACCACCTTCATCTATATTTTTGACGGCGCACTAGATACGACTGATAAAGAAAGTGTTGAACACAAAAAAGGTAACATCATTTTATTTGAACGCGATGGCAAGATTGTTTCGGTACGCGCCGGTGCAACAGGCGCCCGATTCCTCCTGGTATCAGGAAAACCGCTCAATGAACCAATTGCCTGGTATGGACCAATTGTGATGAATACCGAAGAAGAAATTAAGCAAGCGTTTGAAGAGCTCCGAACCGGAGCATTTATCAAGTAACTTATGACTAAAAAACCTTTGTGCTCAGAGGTTTTTTTGTTTTCTTGTTTACCGAACGATTGTCAAAAATGATTTGCTCATGTATCGTGGAAGAGTGTATATTCATGTCTAAAAATTTATGAAAAAATCTTTTCTACTTTTCGCAGCACTTGCCTTACTGAGCCTACCACTCCAAACTCAAGCGGCCACCTGGAAAGCACCGACGCCCGAAGGCTACACGCAAATCACGTGGGCCAAAGCTAACGGCATCACCACTTTTATGAAAGCTCCCGAAGGCAGCGGGCACATTGATTTTCTGACCTTCATTTATTTACCCTATAACCAAATTAAATTAATTGCTTCTTCAACACCAAAACTTGATTGGGGCGCCGGTAAAGCCCCCTTTGAGACAGATACAAGCGTGCACAACTGGTCGTTTGCAAAAACTGGTGCAGAGAAAACAAAACAAGCAACACCAACTGCCCAGTTTGTCTGGAATGTTCCTTTTTTTAACTACACCATCCCCATGTCAGACCTAAGCCTGGGGCTTAAATCAACTGACGCCACCAGCACCTACATTACGAGCGGCAGTCGCCCAGAAAATGATGTCGCGCAAAGCCGCAAAATGCTTCTTATTGATAACAAAACCAATACCGCCGAAATTAGTGATTTTGATGAAGCCCGTTTCGTGAGTTACGGTGACCAGGCAGTCGAAGGATTTGCCGCAACCGAAACCTGGAAAGGAACTGATACCGATGTTGCCCGTCTTTTTGTCGGCGTCCGCCCGGGCGGTAAAGAACTGGTTGTCTACTGTAGCCAAGGAGCGTCCCCTAACGAAGCGATCGCTGCCCTCAACGCCGCCGGAGTACCTACCGAAAACCAGCTTCAGGCAGATGGCGGCAGCAGCGCTACGTGCGGGTACAATATGGCGGGACAGTACTTTGTAGAACCAGGTCGCACACTCACCCACCTTATGGGCGCATTTCCATTTATTGCTCGTGGCACAGTCACTACCGACAATTTAAATGTCCGCAAAGGGCCAGGCACTACCTTCGCAGCCGTACGCAAACTCAAAAAGGGCACTGTGGTTACTGCAGTTGAAGAAAAAAATGGTTGGTATCGAATTAGCGAAACTCAGGAATGGATCACCAAGCAATACTTCAAAGCTCAATAAAATAATCCTCTTAAAAGCACCTTCTCTTGAAGGTGTTTTTTAATCGCGCCTGTCACTATACAGAGCCTTTCTATTGACAAAAACTCATTTTTAGACTAGAGTGAAGTATTGATTCTTGAGTATTTTTTTGTTTTACCAGAAAAAAATACTGAGGAATTTTACCGAGGTAACGAATGGAAAACTCAAAGGAAAAGCCCCACCTACGAGTTGTTCGCGATCCCGTGCGCATAAACCCACTTACCCTCTTGAGCGCGCTTACCCCTCAAGAGAAGTTGGAGCTCATGTCTACCGGACTGAGCCTCAACCACCAGTGCGCGATCGCGATACTACTCCACGACTCAACACATATCCCGGTCGCTGTAACACCAGGGACACCCCTCGAAGAAATTGAAAAAGAACGCACTGAGCTCATCAAGCTCGGCTGGACAAGTACTCGCTACAACGCCGAAGAGTTGATTCTCTACATCGCGCGTTGATTCCTCTGGCAGACGCCCCCCCCATTCCGGGGGCCCGCGTCTGCCGCCCCCGATTATTTTCTTTCGTAACTAGAGAAAATTGAGGTGGCAACTATCCACTTGCTCTTTTTTTGAAAAGAGTTACAGTACCTATCTATGAAAGAAATCACGCTCTATACCACAACCTATTGTCCTTACTGCCACCGCGCTAAACAATTGCTGAGCCAATTGGCGTTAGAATACACAGAAGTAAATCTTTCGAATAATGATAAACTTCGTGAAGAGCTTACCGAAAAATATAGTTGGTACACGGTGCCCATGATAACGATTGGCGACGAATTTATTGGCGGGTTTGATGATTTATATGAGCTGCACAGCCAAGGCAAGCTTGTCGACAAAATCTACGCTGCTTAAAAAAATTACCAAAAATCCGTACGCCGTACGGATTTTTTAGTATTTTAAAAACTTGTCAAAAAATATTTAAGCAGGTAGTATGGCCCCACCTGTAAAACGCCCCCGTAAGGCGTACAAGGAGTAATCACATGACCAAGCGTCGACCCCTCGCCACACCCCAACCGAATCTGCTTCCCGTCCGCGTGAAGCGGATCGCTGCCAACATCAAGCGCTGGCTCGCAGAGAACCGTGCCACAGCGCCGGTCACGGCAGCGATCACCCTCGGTAGCGGCCTCGGCGGCTACGGCACAAGCGACTTCTTGGCCATCGAGGTCCCCTACGCCAAGGTCGGCCTGCCGAAGTGCGGTATGGCAGGGCACGCTGGTGTCCTGCGCTTCATCCAGAAGGGCAAGCACGGCATCCTCATCTTCGATGGACGCGCGCACGGGTACGAAGGATACCCGATCGAGTCGGTGGTCATGGCCGTGCGCGCCGCGGCGTTCGCGGGCGCCAAGACCCAGATCATCACCTGCGCATCGGGGGGTGTCAACCCGCTCTACGAGGCAGGCCAGCTGGTGGTCATCAAAGATCACCTCAACCTCATGGGTCGCAACCCGCTCACCGGCCGGAACGATCCGAAGCACGGCCCCCGCTTCCCCGACCTGACGCTCGCCTACGATCCGGGGCTCCGTACCCTCGCGAACGACGCAGGAAAGGCCATCGGCCTCGATCTGGCCGAGGGCATATACGCAGCCCTCAGCGGCCCCAACTACGAGACCCCGGCCGAGGTCCGCATGCTCGGCATCCTCGGCGCCGACATGGTCGGCATGTCCACCGTGCCCGAGGTGCTTGCGCTTCGTCACCTGGGCGTCCGCGTCCTCGGCATCTCGTGCGTCGCAAACAAGGCGGCGAGCACTGACCAGCAGCCGCTCAGCCACGACGAGGTCGTCGCCGCGGGACGCGAGGCTGCGCCGCGCTTCCGGCGGCTCCTCGACAACATCATCGCGTCGCTCCCCCTCCCCGAGATCCTGGCCTAAACGGCCGAACCGTCCTTAGCATCATCGTAATAAAGGGTAGACGGGCGAGTCAGCAAGATCGCCCTACTACCATACTTCGCAGCATTTCTGCTACGAAGTATGGTGGCGATCTTGTACAAAATTATTTTTTTAAAATATTCCCTACCACCGGAATATTTTTTAAACCAAAATTTTTAAAAATAACCTGTAACATTTTACCCTTCTCAGGTATTCTCTTTATATACGGATTAATCCTCTAGTAGATTCTATGACTCTTAGCGAAGAATTAATCTTGGCAAAACGGGCCAAGACCGGCGACAAAGAAGCTTTGGGACTATTGTTCGAAGCGCTTACCCCAAAGCTCTATGGATACCTCTTAAATACTCTGCGTGATAAGCCTGTCGCTGAAGATATACTGCAACAAACATGGGTCAAAGCAACGCAAGCGCTATCACGCTTTGAATTACGCGGGGTAGCGTTCAGCGCCTGGCTCTTTGCGATTGCTAAAAACGAATGTCGGCAACACTGGCGCAAACATACTAGCGATTCACTCGAAACAACGCCAGAAGCAGAACTCATCGCAGAGAATACTGAACAACACACTATCGAGCAGCATATACTTATTGATCAAACCTTGGCCAAACTATCCAGCGAGGATCAAGAAATTTTACGTCTCAGATACATTGCCGACCTGTCATTTCAGTCTATCGCAACTGTGCTCGCTATTTCCTCCCTCACCGCCCGCGTCCGTGTACACCGCGCTCTTAAACGCGCTCGGATTATTTTACAACTCACTTAAAGCAGCACCTACTATGCAATTTTCTCATTCTGAATTACAAAAAACTTTGGCTTCCTGGGGAAAAAATAAACAGACGCCAGCCCCCAGCAGTAACGAAATTAAAAAAAATATTCTCGCGATGCTCCCAACACAAACAACAACTCGTTATTTTAAACGGGGCTGGTTAGCCGGCTTTGCTGTTGCCGGTATCGCCCTACTCATTATCTTCGTCAATCATGCTTCAAACACACGGTACGACACAAGCACAGCAAGCATCTATCAGGAATCTCGAATAGCTGCCGGCTTCCCCACAGAAAAACCAACCAGTCTAGCCGAGGAAGAGTTGGGCATACAGTATGGCCAGCCTACTGGTCTGAGTGCCGCTGCAACGCCGGGCTGGATAAAAACGGTGGCACCACTTTTTTACGAAACTGAAAAGAGTGATGAAATTCCGGCTAACGATGCACGTGAGTACTTGAAAACCGGCTACACAGCAAGCGCAGAGACGCGAAATGTTACCCGGCTTACACTCCAATTAGAAACACTTGTCCGTGGACATGGCGGACGTATCGACAGTTTTTCGTCGAACAATCGCTACGGTGACATAACATTTGTACTTCCCAAGCAATCTTTAGAAGCATTCCGCAGAGAACTCGTCGGCCTTGTGCCTGAGCGTTTCTTAAACGAAACAATTCAAGCCCAAAATCTTTTACCGCAAAAAAATAATCTTGACGACGAGCAGGCGAGTAGCGAAGCAGAACTGAAGAGCGCACAAGATGCCGAGGCTGACCTTATCAAAACGCATACTCAAACAATTGGCAACCTACAGGCACAAATAAATACGCACACAAAAAGTATTCAAGTACTTTCACGGGCAACAGCCCCTACTCCTGAAGAAGCAACGCGCATTGCAGCCAGCATCACTGCCCACAATCAAAGCATCGCTTATTTACGCCAGCAACTTATAAAAGAAAATAATGACTTTGCGCTTAAGCAGAGTGACAGCGAGGAAACAATTACCTACCTGCAAAGCGAACTTGCTTCACTTAAAAAACAAAATACTCAGCTGATTGATTCAGTAGAAACAATTCAAGGTTCTATCTCTATTTCGTGGATCAGCCTAGGCGAATTTCTTGAAGCCTACCTTCCTTATTTTCGAGAAATTCTTGTTACCCTTGGAGTCGTTGGTGCTTTGCTGTACTGGCGCTTTGGCCGCACCCGTCGTTTGCAGCTCCCAAGCTAAACATTTGATTTTTATAATCGTCTTTCCCCAGTCACCGCCGTAACTTTATGAGAGCGCGGCCGGTACAAAGTACACGTTTCACACCCGCTCTTGTCACTGAGGTCTTGCGGGGGTACACTGGAGACATCTAATTACGTATATGCATAAAAATATCGCACTCGTTGCTCTCATTATTTTTGCTGGAATCAGTGGTATTTATTTTTGGAAATCTCGTACAATGATTCCAACGTCCAACCCTGAAGTCTTCCCTCCTTCAACATTACCAACGGGTTGGGACCCAAACCTCACCGCCGATCAATATGCAGTCCTGCATGATAAAGGCACTGAAACACCTTTCACCAGTCCACTCTTACATGAAAAACGAGCGGGAACCTATGTAACCGCTGATTGCGGTGAACCGGTTTTTCGTTCTGAACAAAAATATGATTCGGGAACTGGCTGGCCAAGTTTTTGGGCGCCAATTAATGACGACGCGCTCGTCCTTGAAGACGACACAATGCTTCTGCTTCCGCGCACCGAAGTACTCTCTAAGTGTGGCGGGCACCTGGGACATGTATTCGATGACGGTCCTGCGCCAACAGGCAAACGATATTGCATGAATGGACTTGCACTCAAATTTATTCCCGACGAAGTCGCAACCACCACGCCTTAATACGCAAGCATGATCGAAACTATTAAAAATTCAGTTAACGAACTACGCCTGAAAGCCGACATTACCCAGGAAGATTTTGCTGAAAAAATTGGCGTCACCCGTCAGACCGTCAGTGCAATCGAAAAGGGAAATTACACGCCTTCGGTATTATTAGCTTTAAAAATTGCTCGTTTCTTTAAAAAACGCGTTGAAGATATTTTTAGTATTACGTATGAAAAATAATTCTCTTTTACTTGAACTTGGTTTATCACTACTGCTCATTACGCTGGCCGCCTGCTTTTTTACACCGCTCCAAACCATCTGGATGCCCAGCATGGTACACAGTTTTTTTCTCATCGGACTTGTACTCGCCTTTTGTTTTTTTGCTGTTTTTGTTTGGAAAGAGCGTGCGCTCGACGAACGCGAGGAACAGCAGCGCCTTATGACAGGGCGGATTGGCTTTTTAGCCGGAGCCGGTCTTTTGGTAGCAGGTATCATCATTCAAACACTGCGCCACGAACTTGATACCTGGCTGGTAATCACACTTTCGGGAATGGTTCTTGCCAAGCTACTCACCCGCCTCTCAATGGGAATCCATGGCTAAACCAAACTTATCCACAGAGCAATGTAAAGTTAACTTTACATTGTTTTTTTTAATTGTATACTATAACTATTACTTATTAATTCTTTCGCTATGCAGAACAAATTTTTTCTACTCGTAGTAGTTGGTGCCGGGCTTATGCTGGCCGGGGCTGGCTGTGAAAAGGCTGGAGTCACTTCAAACACAGCTGCAGACTCAGCTGCAATGCATGACGAAGCAATGCAGAAGGAAGATGGTGCTATGATGGGCAACAAAGACGCAATGACAGATGAAAAAGGAATGATGATGAAAGATGATGCCAGTGCCGATGCAATGAAAAAAGATGGTGTGATGATGAAAAATGAAACTACTGGGGACACAATGATGAAGGATGATAAAAAAGAAGGCGCCATGATGGACGATAAACAAGGTGCCGGCACCTACGAAGACTACACCGCCAGCAAACTCGCCTGGGCTAAAGACGGTAAGGTAATTCTCTTTTTTAAAGCTTCATGGTGTCCTACCTGCCAAGCGGTTGATAAAGACATTCTCGCCCATCTTGGAAACATTCCCAGCAAAACATATATTTTAAAAGTTGATTACGACACTTCTGCCGAACTCAAGAAAAAATACGGTGTTACCTATCAACACACCTTTGTTCAAGTAGATGCAAATGGAACCATGATTAAAAAATGGAGTGGCAGTCCAACACTTACAGCTCTTACTGCTGAAATTAAATAGCATGATACTTTTATTTCTTTCATTCGTTGCCGGTGTCCTGACAGTGCTTGCACCCTGCACCTTGCCGCTCCTGCCGATTATTATCGGCGGGTCGGCGGGCGGCTCTTCCAAACGAAGTCCGTATATTATTACTCTTGCACTCGCCGGTGGCATCGTACTGTTTACCCTCCTCCTTAAATTCAGCACGCTGTTTATCAACATTCCCCAGAGCGTCTGGAGCATCATTTCCGGTTCGATAATTATCATTCTTGGTATCACAAACGTCTTTCCTATCCTCTGGGAAAAAATTAATATGGGCCTGGGGCTCGGGAGTCGGTCGAACCAACTACTCGCACAATCAGGCAGCCACAAAAACCGTTGGGGCGACGTGCTTATCGGGCTCTCGCTCGGCCCGGTTTTCTCAAGCTGTTCGCCAACCTACTTTCTGATTCTGGCTACCGTCTTGCCGCGCAGTCTGGCTGTCGGAACACTCTACCTTATCGCCTATGCACTGGGACTTGGACTCATTCTGCTTCTGGTCAGCATGCTGGGGCGGCGCTTTACTTCGCGCGCCGCTTGGGCTACCAACCCAAAGGGCTGGTTCAAACGCGGACTGGGCGTTGTCTTCATCATTATCGGCTTACTCATCTTTACGGGAACGGATAAAAAAATCCAAACATATCTTGTTCAAAACAATTATTATCCGGGTGGGTCGCTTGAACAAGGCCTTATTGAGCGTTTCAACAACACCTCGCTCGAAACACAATCAACTACCGGTTCGTCTGCCACTATGCCCATAGATATGACTAAAAATTTTCCACGCTTTCGCGAAATTACCGATCCGGCTGGCTATGTTAATTCTGGCCCAATAAAAATTGGCGACCTGGTCGGCAAAAAAGTTATTCTGGTCGACTTCATGACCTATAGCTGCATCAACTGTATCCGCACGTTCCCCTATCTCAACGCCTGGTATGACAAATATAAAGACGACGGTCTCGAGATCGTTGGTATCCATACCCCAGAATTCGCCTTCGAACATAAAAAAGAAAATGTGCAGAAGGCGCTCGATGAATTTGGCATTAAATTTCCGGTCGTCCTCGACAATGACTACGGAACATGGAACGCCTATGGCAATAATTACTGGCCACGCAAATATTTAGTCGACATTGACGGCTACATTGTCTACGATCATATCGGCGAAGGCGCTTATGACGAAACCGAACAAAAAATCCAAGAATTGCTTGCAGAAAAAATGGCTCGGGATAACGCCACCTCAACACTCGAAACTTCTTTGGTGGACATCCCTGTTAGCACGCCAAACCGGGTAGCCAGCCCCGAAACATATTTTGGCGCTGACCGTAACCGCAACTTCGCTAACGGTGAAGCCGGCAAGCTCGGAACTCAGACTCTAACCACAAATGTAAGCGGCAAGCTCAATGACCTTAACCTCCTCGGTACCTGGAATTTTAGCCGGGAGTACGCCGAAAGTGTAACTGGCGGCACAATTAGCTACCGCTACAGCGCAGCGCACGTCTTTTTTGTAGGCAGCGCAATCAAAGCTGTTCGAGTAGAGGTACTTGAAGACGGCAAACCTTTGCCGCAGGATGCTGCCGGCAAAGACATCGAATTTATTGACGGGAAAAGTTACGTAACTATTCAGGAAGATCGTCTCTACGAATTAGTTAAAAATACTGGAACAGAAGAACATACGCTTGAACTCAAAATTGAAGGAGGGGGGCTTAAAGCATACACATTTACCTTCGGTTAAAAATATACTTGAATACAAAAAAATCGCTTACGAGCGATTTTTTTGTATTCAAGGTTTATCCTTACAGAGTGGTAACAGTAAACCTTGGATGCGCCGAACGGTCGAGCGACCGTTCGGGTAAAGTGTTGAGAACTGCGCTTACTTGCCGCAGATCGTTTCGACGCGGGGGAGCCGATAGCTCGGGGCACCATTGCCCGGATAGTTGCGGCACCACCAGGCGCCCGCACCGTCCTGGCACGTGCCTCTCCACCGGCTGGCCGGCACCTCACGCCAGGTCGTCTTCTCCCGGCAGTTGTCCGGCGCGACGGGGCGACCGAGGGCCTGGGCGCGTGCGGCGTAGGACTCGGCGCACCGGGCGTCGAGCACGCTTGCGCCCCAGTAGCCCTCACTCCGCGCCTCTCGGGCATGCGCGAGGGCCATTCGGCTCGCCAGCGCACACTGCTCGCCCGACGTACAGGTCGGGGCGCAGCCGCCCAACAACCCGGGCGTGGTGGCGGGCGCAGGCGCCGTCCTCAGCATGGGCGCGGTGCTCTGAATACCACGCGTCGGCGTGGTAGCACAGCCCCCGAGCAGGAACCCAGCCAAACAAAGACCTTCCATTCGCTTCATGTTTCCGTCCTTTCTCAAAGATCAAGCCACGTGCAACGCTCGTGTTTTGACACATCGCACACTTCTCGAGAACAGATTTTGACCGTACTCCTCTAATCGCTTTTTGTCAATCCTCTCATGGACTTTTACTCTTTTTTACCAGCTCCACCACTCAACAATCATAATCTTGACGAATTAATCTTTTTTAAGTACTATAGGCTTTGTTTTAAGCCTCCTTGTCAGGGTAGCTCAGCTGGTTAGAGCACGGGATTCATAACCCCGAGGTCGGCGGTTCGATCCCGCCTCCTGACACACACATATATGCGCATCTTAGGCATTGAATCATCTTGCGACGACACTTCGATTGCCCTGCTCGACTCATCGGACCAGGGTCATTTTATTATTGCTGAAAAAACGTTTTCTCAAATTGAAACTCACCAAAAATACGGCGGCGTTGTTCCCGAAATTGCTGGCCGCATGCACGCTGAAAAAATTGCTCCGATTATTGAAGAGGTCTTGAAGGACCAACCGAAGCCCGATGTAATTGCCGTAACTGCAGGACCAGGACTCGTTACCGGGCTTATTGTTGCTGTCGAAGCTGCACGCACGCTGGGGTACGCCTGGAATATTCCGATTATTGCCACCAACCACATTAGTGGCCATGTGCATTCGGTAGAAATTCAAAAGAAGGATGAAAGGAATATGGAAAAAGGGAAAAGTGAAATTAATTTTCCTGCCCTTGCGCTAATCGTTAGTGGTGGCCATACCGAACTTATTCTGATGCAAAGCCATACCGAATGTACGATTCTCGGTCGCACCAAAGACGATGCCGCCGGAGAATGTTTTGATAAAGTCGCGAGCTTGCTTGGGTTTGCCTACCCGGGCGGCCCGCACATTTCCCGCGAAGCAGTAAATGGAAGTTCACGCGCCATTGAATTCCCTCGCCCGATGATTCATGACAAAAGTTATGATTTTAGTTTTTCGGGCCTTAAAACTGCCGCACTCTATTGGCTCCGTGATCATTCACTTGCCGCAGTCCAACCACTCGGAATGAATTTACCAGCCGGAATTTTTGGCACTCAGCCTACTGAGCCAACCCTCGCAGATTTTTGTGCCAGCTTT